>JBKKAU010000464.1:0-16698 GCA_046714475.1 Thermoanaerobaculia bacterium | reverse complement strand
CCCCCAACGCCTGTTTGGCACCCCCCTCAAACGGCGGCGCCCGGCGCGGCGCGCCCCCCCCGCGCCGGGCTCTATCGATCAACGGACCGACCTAGCGGCCGTCCCGGTCGGCGTCGCCGGGCATGGCGCGCTCCAGCCGGTTCCATCCGTCGCGCACGGCGTCCTTGACCTCGTGCCACATCAGGCGGGAGTTGCCCTTGGCGCTCTCCCAGCCCCGCTCGAGGTCGTTCTCGGTCTCCTCGAAGCGGCGGCCGCGGTACTGGTTAGCCGAGTTGTACCCGTACTGGTAGGCGGGGCGGTACTCGTCATAGTCGCGGCCCGACTGGAAGTAGGGCTTGGACGAGTAGTTCTGGCGCCAGTAGTTGTCCTCGTTGTCGTCGAACTGGCTGGAAGAGCTCCCCATGCTGGCCGAGCTCATCGTGCCGTAGCCGGTCGCCGACGTGCCCGAGCCGGTCGAGTCGGAGCTGCCGCCGGTGAAGTTGCCCAAGCCGGTGCCGGACGAGCCGAAGTTGCCGGACCTATCCTGGGACTGGCTACCAGATCTGTCGCCAAAATTGCCGGACCGGTCGCCGTAATTGCTGCCCGAGCCGCTCTGGGCCCCGGTGAAGGCGCCGGAGCTGCTGTCCAGGCCCGTCGCGCCGCCGCGGCCGGTAAAGTCGCCCAAGCCGTCGTCGGACGAGCCGAAGCCGGACTTGCCGGCGTTGCTGGCGTCGCTGACGCCCGAGGTCAGGCCGGCGCCATGGGCGGCCGACGAGCTGCCGCTCTGACCGCTCTGACCGCTCTGGTAGCGGCTCTCGACGCGGTTCCAGGCGTCGCGGGTGGCGTTCTTGGCGTCGTTCCAGTCCAGGCGGGACTCGCCGCGGAACTTGTCCCAGTTGCTCCCCAGGTCGTTCTCGACGTCGTTCCAGCCCCGGTCCTCGTGGCGGGTCCGCGCCTCCCAGCCGTAGCGGTAGGCCGGACGGTAGTCGTCATAGGAACGGTCCTGGCTGTGATAGGGGCGGGAGGTGTAATTGTCGCGCCAGAAGGCGTCCTCTTCCGTGGGGTTGACCGACTCGGCGATGCCCTTGCCGGCGAGGCCGCCGGCCAAGCCGCCCACCGCCGCGCCGATCATGGCGCCGACGGGACCGCCGACCGCGCCGCCGATCACGGCACCGACGGTGCCGCCGGACGCCGCGCCGACTCCGGTGCCGACCGGATGCGCGCCGGACTCGCCGCTCAACGGGTCCCGGTTGGCGTCATGGGCATGCTCCGTGTCGAGCGTGGTGGATCGCGAGCTGTTGAAGTCCTTGTCGTTTCGATCTGCCATGGTGTGTCTCCTTGAAGTGGTTTCAGGGATGCGGCCAACCCTCCCCGGAAAGTAATTCTGCAAAGTCGGGGCCAGGCTGGTAGGATGAATGGGATGTCCGCGACGCCGACCCCTCGCCATCCCCTGGACCGCCGGCTGCGGTGGCTCGGGACGCATCTCCTGGCGGTTTTCCTGCTGTTGGGAGCGCTGGACTTCCATCCGGCCGGCGAGACGCACGGCGGCTGGGGACCGGGCGGCGGGCAGGTCTATTTCCCCGATGCCGCCCACCCGGAGCTGCCGCTCCACTGGGAGCAGGCGCAACCCGCCGAGCGGCCGCACTGCGACGCCTGTCTGCACCGTCTGCAGAGCCCGGGCCTCCATCTCCAGGCCCTGGTCTCGATCGCGCCGCCGTCCTCCGCCGACGTGCCGCGGCCGCTTTCCGGTCCCGCGGTCGCGCGGCTCGCGTTCCGTCCGAGCGGCGCCCGCGCCCCTCCGCTCTCCTGACCTTTCCTCTCGTGCCAGGGTGTGCCTCTCCCGTGTTGGAGAGGCG
Organism: Thermoanaerobaculia bacterium; assembly: GCA_046714475.1. Lineage (GTDB taxonomy): Bacteria > Acidobacteriota > Thermoanaerobaculia > Multivoradales > UBA5704 > DASPJI01. The sequence continues at coordinate 14,863 of JBKKAU010000464.1, read as the reverse complement.
CTCTCACCCCGTGTCCACGACCGAAGGAAAAACCCGGCGAACGCCGGACGCCAGGAGAGTCTCGAATGTCTGACCGTAAGTTTTTCCACGGGGCGGCCCGCTGCCTGCTCTGTCTGATGCTCTGTCTCGGGGCCGCGCTACCGGCGTGGTCCCAGGCTTCCGCGCCGGCCCGGGGGACCGGCGCGATCACCGGCCGGGTGACGACCCTGGAAGGGGCGCCGGTCACCGACGCGGTGGTCCAGGTGGTCGAGCTGCGCCGCCAGGCTACGGTGGGCGCCGACGGCTCGTTCCGCTTCGACGCCGTACCGGCCGGCGCCTATCTGCTGGAGGCGGTCAGCCCGCGGCTCGGCCAGGCGGTCGAGCGCACCACGGTCAGCGCCGGCGGCGCCGCCGAGGTGGCGATGACGCTCGACCTCACCGTGCACCAGGACGAGATCCTGGTCACCGCCAGCCCCGACGCGCGCAGCCGCAACGAGATCGCCCAGCCGACCAGCGTCCTCTCGGGGGAGGAGCTGCAGCGCCAGCTGCAGCCGACCCTCGGCGAGACCTTGAGCCGCGAGCCGGGCGTCACCTCGACCTTTTTCGGCCCCGGCGCCAGCCGGCCGGTGATCCGCGGCCTCGGCGGCGACCGCATCCGGGTCCTCGAGTCGGGCATCGGCAGCGGCGACGCCTCGACGACCAGCCCCGACCACGCGGTCAGCATCGATCCCGCCGCCGCCGAGCGGATCGAGGTGCTGCGCGGCCCGGCGACCCTGCTCTACGGCAGCAGCGCCGTGGGCGGCGTGGTCAACGTCATCGACAACCGCGTCCCGGAACGCCTGCCCGACGAGCGGGTCACCGGCACCGCCGAGCTGCGCGGCGGCACCGTCGCCGGCGAGCGGCACGGCTCCGCGGTGTTGGAAGGCGCCCTGGGCGGACGGATCGCCTGGCATCTCGACTTCCAGAAGCGCGAGACGGACGACTATGAGATCCCCGGCTTCGCCGAGTCCGAGGTGCTGCGCCGCGCCGAGGATGAGGAAGGCGAGGAGCACGAGCAGGCGTTCGGCGTCCTGGAGAACAGCTCCCTCGAGACCGAAGGCGGCAGCCTCGGCGTCTCCTGGGTCGGCGGCCAGGGCTTTTTCGGCGTCTCGGCGAGCGGCTTCGAGTCGCTCTACGGCATCCCCGGCGGCGCCCACGAGCACCACGGGGAAGGGGAAGAGCAAGAAGAGGAAGAGCACGGCGGCGTGCGGATCGACATGGAGCAGCGCCGCTACGACGTGCGCGGCGGTATCACCCGGGGGTTCGGCATCTTCCGCGGCGCCAACCTGCGCTTCGGCGCCACCGACTACGAGCACGTCGAGCTCGAAGGCGAGGAGATCGGGACGACCTTCCTGAACGAGAGCTGGGAGGGGCGGCTGGAGCTGCTCCAGAACACCCTCGGTCCCCTGTCCGGATCGATCGGCCTGCAGGCCCAGTCGCGCGACTTCGAGGCGATCGGCGACGAGGCCTTCGTGCCGCCGACGCAGACCGATACCTGGGCAATCTTCGCCTTCGAGGAGCTCACCCGGGGACCCTGGCGCTTCCAACTCGGGGGGCGCTACGAGAACCAGGACGTGGAGGCCGCGGCCGGCGAGGCGCGGAGCCGCTCCTTCGCCGGCGTCTCGGGCTCCTTCGGCCTGGTCTGGCAGCCGGCGAGCGAGGCGTACAGCCTCGGCCTGTCGGTCGCGCGGTCGACCAAGCTGCCCAACGCCGAGGAGCTGTTTTCCAACGGTCCGCACCTCGCGACCAGCGCCTTCGAGGTCGGCGACCCCGACCTCCAGGAGGAGACCAACCTCGGCGTCGACCTGACGCTGCGCAAGGTGACCGGGCGGCTCACCGGCGAGGTCACCTTCTTCACCAACCGGTTCGCCGACTACATCTTCGAGCAGGCGACCGGCGGCGAGGAGGACGGGCTCCAGGTCTTCCGGTTCGTCCAGCGGGACGCGGAGTTCCGCGGCGCCGAGCTCGCCGGCGTCTACCAGCTCTTCCACGACGAGCCGTTTCACATGGACGTCGAATTCGGGGCCGACTTCGTGCGGGCCGAGCTGGCGGACGGCACGCCGCTGCCGCGCATCCCGCCGCGGCGCTACCGTCTGGGCTTCCACTACCGGGGCGGCAAGCTGGACGGCCTGGTCGAGGGGGCGCGGGTGGACGATCAGGACCGGGTGGCGCCACTCGAGCTGCCGACCGAGGGGCACACGCTGCTCAACGCCAGCCTCGGCTACCGGTTCTTCACCTCCGCCGCGGTCTTCGAGGTGCTGCTGCGCGGCACCAACCTGACCGACGAGGAGGCGCGCAACCACGTCTCCTTCCTGAAGGACCGGGTGCCGATGCCCGGGCGGGACGTCAGCCTGGCGCTGCGGGTGAAGTTCTAGCTCCTTCAGTAAGGGCGCCATTCATGGCGCCCTTCTTCTCTCCTTGCCTTCCCGGGGCTCTCGGGATAGCCTGCGTCGAAATTTCGTCAACTCCCGACGAGGAGGCCTTCTTTGCGATTCGTCTCTCTTCTCGGCATGGTCGTGCTGCTCCTGATCGCCTGGTCGCTGTCGAACAACCGGCGGCGCATCCCCTGGCGCACCGTGATCATGGGGACGCTGCTGCAGCTCCTCTTCGCGGTGATCATCCTGAAAACGCCGCCGGGGCGGGCCTTCTTCGTCTGGCTGAGCGACAAGGTGACGGCGCTCCTCAACTTCTCGGACGCCGGGGCGAGCTTCATCTTCGGCGACAACTTCACCGAGCACATGTTCGCCTTCAAGGTGCTGCCGACGATCATCTTCTTCTCCAGCCTCATCACGGTGCTCTACTACCTCGGGGTGCTGCAGGCCGTCGTCAAGGTCTTCGCGCGGATTATGCAGCGCTTCATGGGCACCTCGGGGGCTGAGTCGCTGGCCTCGGCGGTCAACGTCTTCGTGGGCCAGACCGAGGCGCCGCTGATGATCCGGCCCTACGTGCCGTTCCTCACCCAGTCCGAGCTGATGGCGGTGATGGTGGGCGGTTTCGCCAACATCGCGGGCGGCGTGCTCGCGGCCTACGTCGCCATGGGGGTCGACGCCGGCCATCTGATCGCCTCCAGCGTGATGTCGGCGCCGGCGAGCCTGCTGATGGCGAAGCTGATGTTCCCGGAGACCGAGGAGAGCGCCACGGCGGGCACGGTCAAGCTGGAGGTCGAGCGCCCCTGGGCCAACGTCCTAGACGCCGCGGCCGAGGGGGCGTCCGAGGGGCTCAAGCTGGCCTTGAACGTCGCCGCCATGCTGATCGCCTTCATCGCCATCATCGCCATGATCAACGCCCTGCTGGTGCGGATCGGCGGCGCGGTCGGGTTCCCGCAGCTCACCATGGAGTGGATCCTGGGCTGGCTGTTCCGGCCGATGGCCTGGGTCATGGGGGTGCCCTGGGAGGAGGCGGGCCACGTCGGCTCCCTGCTCGGCATCAAGACGGTGGTCAACGAGTTCGTGGGCTACGCGCGCCTGCAGGAGATGGTGGGCGAGGGGCTGCTCTCGGAACGCGCGCGGGTCATCTCCACCTACGCGCTCTGCGGCTTCTCGAACTTCTCGTCGATCGCCATCCAGATCGGCGGCATCGGCGCCATGGCCCCGAACCGCCGGGGAGACCTGGCCCGTCTGGGGCTCAAAGCCATGATCGGCGGCTCGCTCGCCACCTTCCAGACGGCGACGATCGCGGGGATGCTGCTGTAGGGGAAGAGGTTAGCGACGGAAGTGCCAGCGTCGCGGATCGCGCTTGCCATGAAAGCAGGCGAGGACGACGGTCTGCTCGGGCTCTGCAACGTAGAGGATGGAATAGGGGAAGCGGCGCAGCAGAGCCCGGCGGATATCGTCCCTGACCACAGGATATAAGGTTGGTGAGCGCTCGATCGCCGCGAGTATCTCCCGGACCTCTTGAAGAAACTCGCTGCCCAGACCCTGCCTCTGCTGCTCATACCATTCGTAGGCTGTCTGGATCTCGGCTGTCGCCGCGGGCCGCAGCCGCAGCCTTGGCGTCATGCGCGCGGCTTCTCGATCTCTCGCAGGGCTTCGGCCCAGGGCATTCCCGGGTCCCGGTCCTGGCGGTAGGCCTCCCGGCGGCGATCCAGCTCTTCGGCCTGCGCCTCGGTCAAGGGAAAGGCTTCCTCCATCTCCGCCAGGCTGTTCCAGAGCTCCTCGGCAAGCTGAACGCGTTCCTCGGCGTTCATGTGGCTGAAGTCGAAAGCGGTCTTACCCATATCCCTTACTCTGCACGAGCTTCGCGGAGATGGCAAGCTACACTACCTCCATCCTTTTGAGGAGGTAGCCCATGCGATCCCTTCGAATTCTCGCGGCCCCGCTCCTGCTGCTCGCTTTCCCCCTTCTCGCCGCTCCGCCGCCCGCCGAAGACCTCGAGGCGGCGGTGGCGCGGATGGCGAAGATCGGCTCCTGCACCTCCCCCAGCTTCTCGCCGGACGGCAAGCGGCTCGCCTTCGTCTCCAACCTCTCGGGCGTACCCCAGGTGTGGACGGTCGCGACCGAAGGCGGCTGGCCCGAGCAGGTCACCGCGTTCGAGGACCAGGTCAACAACGTCGACTGGTCGCCGGACGGCCGCTGGCTCGCCTTCTCCATGGCCCCCGGCGGAGGCTTGAACACCCAGATCTACCTGGCGCGGCCGGACGGCCAGTCGGTCACCCGCATCACCGAAGGCGGCAAGATCAACAACAACCTGGGCGGCTGGAGCCACGACGGCAGGCTTGTGCGCCTGGTCTCCACCCGGCGGGACCCCGGCGCGCTCGACGCCTACCTCTATGACGTCGCCTCCGGCGAGCTGCGGCTCGTGGCCGAAAACCCCGGCACCGGCGGGCTCGCCGACCTCAGCCGCGACGGCCGGCGCGCCGTGGTGCAGCGCGTCAAGAGCCGCGGCGACAGCAACCTCTTCCTGGTCGACCCGGCCACCCGGACGGAGGCGCTGATCACGCCCCACGAAGGGCCGGCCACCTTCCTCGCCGGCCAGCTGTCGCCGGACGGCTCGACCGTCTACCTCGGCTCCAACAAGGACCGCGACCTCATCGCCTTCGCCCGCGTGCGGATCGGTGCCGACGGCAGACCGGGGCCGATCGAGGTGCTGGCCGAACGCGACGACGCCGAGCTGTCCAGCTTCGAGGTCACCCGCGACGGCGCCACGGCGCTCCTGGTCTGGAACGTGGCGGGGAGGTCCGAGCTGGTCTTCCACGACCTGGCGACAGGGCGGCAGACCGCCGGCCCGAAGCTGCCCGGCGGCCTCGTCGGCGGCACCGATTTCTCCGACGACGGCCGGCTCCTCGCGATGGCGGTCTCGGGCTCGACGCTCCCCTCGGACATCTGGGTGCTCGACCGCGCCTCCGGGCAGCTGCGGCAGGTGACCCGCAGCCAGCACGCCGGCGTCGACCTCGCCTCGCTGATCGAGCCCGAGCTGGTGCGTTTCCCCGCCCACGACGGGATCGAGCTCTCCGGCTGGCTCTACCGGCCCCGGGGGGCCCGCGGCCCCGGCCCGGTGGTGATCAGCTTCCACGGCGGCCCCGAGAGCCAGGAGCGCCCGGGCTTCAACGCCACCTACCAAGCGCTGGTGGCGCGCGGCATCGCCGTGCTCGCCCCCAACGTCCGCGGCTCCGCCGGGTTCGGCAAGCGCTTCATCAACCTGGACAACGGGCCGTTGCGCGTCGACTCGGTGCGCGACATCAAGGCCTCCGCCGACTACCTCGTCAAGGCGGGGGTCGCCGATCCCCGGCGGATGGGCATCATGGGCGGCTCCTACGGCGGCTACATGACCATGGCCGGCCTGACCGAGTACCCGGACCTCTTCGCCGCCGGCGCCAACCTCTACGGCATCGTCAACTTCGAGACCTTCTTCTCCCACACCGAGCCCTGGATGGCCGCCATCTCGACCATCGAGTACGGCGACCCGGCCACCCAGAAAGAGATGCTCCGCGCGCTGTCCCCCCTCCACAAGCTCGACCGGGTGAAGGCTCCGACCCTCGTCCTCCATGGCGCCAACGACACCAACGTCCCCGTGGTCGAGGCCGAGCAGGTCGTGGACTTCCTCAAGAAACGCGGCGTGCCGGTCGACTACGTCCTCTTCCCCGACGAAGGGCACGGGTTTCGCAAGGCTTCCAACCGAGTCCGTGCGGCGGTCGCCATCGTGCGCTGGTTTGAAGAGCACCTGACCCAGGGGGCCGCTGGCGCGAAAGCGGGAATGCATAGATAATCATCGATACATGATCCGACGAGCCCTGATCCCCCTCCTGTGCCTGCTGTCGGTCCTGGCGGGTCCGTCCCTGCCGGTCCGTCCGGCTTCGGCGCCAGCCCTGTCGGTCGCGTCGATCGCGTCGGTTGCCGAGGCCGCGGTCGAGACGCCTCTGCAGCGCGCGCTCGGCTTCGAGGTGAACCGCGCGCTGCAGGTGACGGCGTCGTTGGGGGTCCACGTCGTCGATACGGACACCGGCGAGACCCTGTACGCCTACAACGCCGACGAGCCGCGGGTGATCGCCTCGAACGCCAAGCTCTTCACCACCGCGGCGGCGCTCGACGCGCTCGGGCCGGGTTACTTCTTCGAGACCCGGTTCCTGATGAACGGCAAGGTGCTGGACGGCGTGCTCCAGGGGGACCTCGGAGTCGTCGGCGGCGGCGATCCGCACATCTCGGGCCGCGACTACGACGGCGACTCGCTGGCGGTCTTCCGCGAGTGGGCGCGCGGGCTCGGCGAGCTGGGCGTGCGCCGGGTGACGGGCGACCTCTATCTGGATCATGGGCTGTTCGCGCCGCCGATCATCCATCCCGACTGGCCGCGCGACCAGCTCACCAGCTGGTACGAGGCGCCGGTCGAGGCCCTCTCCTTCAACGACAACTGCATCCTGGTGCGGGTCAGCCCCGGCTCCGTGGGCGGGCCGGCGCGGGTCGAGACCCTCCCCAACGTGCCGCTGCTGCCGGTCGAGAACACCTCGCGGACGGTGGCCTCGCGCGGCGGCGCCCTGATCGTGAGCCGCAAGGGGGACACCCTGGTGGTGCGCGGCTCGGTGGGGAAGAACGCCGGCTCGTTCGACACCTGGGTGACGGTCCCGGACCCGGTGACCTACTTCGGCGCCGGGGTCAAGGCCGCGATGCAGTCGGAGGGGGTGGCGTTCGAGGGGCGGCTGCGGCCGGTCGACAGGCTCCCCAACCGGGTCTGGGAGCGGGTCGCGGTCCACCGCACCGACCTGGCGACGACGGTGCGGGTCACCAACAAGCGGAGCCAGAACTTCTACGCCGAGAGCCTGGCGAAGCTCGTCGGGGCGCGGCGCTGCGGCACGGGGAGCTGGGAGGAGGGGGTGCGCGCCATCTCCGAGTTCGCGGTCTCGACCGGCATCCCCCCGGGCTCGTTCAAGATGGCGGACGGCTCCGGCATGAGCCGCGAGAACCGCTTCACCCCGCGCCACCTGACGCAGCTCCTGCGGCACATGTTCTTCCATCCGGCCTCGCTGGAGTTCGCGCAGTCGCTGCCCTATGGCGGCGAGGACAACGGCTCCTGGAAACGGCGTCTCGCGGCGCCGCCGTACCGCGGCAACGTCTTCGCCAAGACCGGCACGCTCTCCGGGGTGTCGGCCCTGTCGGGCTACGCCAAGGCCGTGTCGGGCAAGACCTACGCCTTCTCGATCCTGCTCAACCGCACCGCCGGCGACGCCCGCGGCGCGCAGGACCGGATCGTCATGGCGCTGATCGACAACGGGTAGGGAACCCCTCCCCGTTTCGGCTATCCTTTCCCCCTGGAAAGAGTTGAGGAGATCCTTTTGATCACGACGGACGTCCGCCCGGTCAACTACCGGGTGCTGATGAAGAAGGTGGAGCAGGTGGTCGCGGCCATGGAGGCCGACGACTCGGGGTCGCACATCCCGGCGCTGCTCGACAGCATCATCGTCAAGCTGCGCGACGACCTGGGGATCTACGGCGGCCGGCTCTACCGGCGGCGCGGCGACTACTACGTGCTCCAGGGGATCTTCGGCGACGCCAAGGAGGTGCCGCGCGGTCTCAAGGTGCCGATCTCCTATCCGCCGGTTGAGCTCCTGCTCGAGCAGGGCGCGGTGTCCATGGACGCCGACGATGCGCGGATGGACAAGAGCCTGGAGGACCTCCTCGGCGTGCAGCAGTTCGCCGCCATCGAGGTGGGGGAGGGGGAGTACATCCTGGCCTTCAACGTCGCCCCCGGCCACCACCGGGACGACGTCCTCTTCTCGCTCGGCATCCTGCGCCACAGCCTCAACCAGAAGATCCGGCAGGACCGCATGCAGGGGATCTTCGAGGAGGCGCGGAAGATCCAGGCCTCGATCCTGCCGCGCCGGGCGCCGGCCTACGGCGAGTTCGACTTCCACGGCCGTTCCGAGCCGATGGACGCGGTGGGGGGCGACTTCTTCGACTACATCCCGGTGACCAACAAGATCCTGGGCCTCGCCATCGCCGACGTCTCGGGGCACGGCCTCCCCGCCGCGCTCCAGGTGCGCGACATCTACATGGGGCTGCGGATGGGGCTGGCGCGCGACTTCAAGATCGTCCGCACGGTCGAGCGGATGAACCACATCATCCACCAGAGCACGCTGACCAGCCGCTTCGTGTCGATGTTCTACGGCGAGCTGGAGCTGAACGGCGTCTTCATCTACGTCAACGCCGGCCATCCGCCGCCGTTCCACCTGGCGGCCGACGGCACCGTGCGCGAGCTCGAAGAAGGGGGCCCGGTGCTCGGGCCGTTGGCCGACGCGAGCTACGAGCGCGGCTTCGTGATCATGAAACCCGGGGACATGCTGGTCTTCTACACGGACGGCATCTGCGAGGCGATGGGGCAGGAAGGCAGCGGTCCGGTCGAGGAGTACGGCCTGGAGCGCCTGCTGCGGGTCATGCGCGAGAACCGGGGCAAATCCTCGCGAGCCGTGGTCGACGCCATCTTCGCCAGCGTCGAAGCGTTCACGAGCGGCGAGCCGCCGCAGGACGACCGGACGGTCATGGTCGTCACCTACCCGGTGATGGACCTCACCATCACCCAGGCCTTCCCCCGGCCGATGGGGCTGATCTAGCCGGAATAGGCTTGATCCGGGCCTCGTTTTGCTTCATTGTTGCCTGTAGGACTTCCCGCACAGAAGGAGCAGTGGTATGAGCAGGCCCGAGATGGACCGTCTTTTGGCGGATCTGCAGACGCATCCCTACCTTTTAACCGAGCTCCGCAGCCTGGGCACCGACCCCGATCAAGCCACCCTTTGGGCGCGCGACAAAGGCTACGACCTCACGCCCCAGGAGCTGAGAGAGCTCGCGGACAGCGATCAGGAGCTGTCGGACGAGGATCTGGAGGAGGTCGCGGGCGGCGAAGAAGACTGGACACCGGGAGGCACGGGCACGGGCACGGGTGGCGGGACCGGCACCGGTACCGGTGGGACCGGGACCCCTTAGGCCCCCGTGGCTTTCCGCTGGAGCGGCTGGCTGCCGGTCGTCCGGCCTCGTCTGTCTGCTTTCCTGTCTGACGCGCAGGCTTTGGAGCGGTTGCACGCGGCCGGCCGCCAGCTTCCGGGGAGCAGCCGGGGAGCCCTGGAGGTCCGCCTGGCAGCCGGCCCTGCTCCCATTGATCTCTCGGTCCGGCTCCTCGAACCGGATCAGGGCAGAGAGGTTTCCGGCCACGTCGCGTCTCCTGCTCTGCGGGAGTTTCTACGCCGCTGGTCTGAGAGAGACCCGGATCTGGCTGCGTTCCGCTCCGTCTGGCTGGAGCTCGATCTGGACCGCCAGCCTTCGATCCTCCTGAATCCTGTCGTCGCCGTCAAGCTCCCGCCAGACGCCGGCCTGGGCTGGATCGTGGATGTCCTGGTGCCAGCTCTGCGGGGTGAGCCTCTTGCCGGAGACCAGCGCGACCTGATCGCGTCCTGCCATGGAGCGATCCCGACTCCGGGATTCCTGCTCTACGTCTTCGACCTGAGCCCCCGCGGCGTCGGCGCCGTCCGGCTGGAGATTTTCGGGCTGGCTCCTGCCGGGATCGTCGGGTACCTGCGCCGCATAGCCCCTGAGAGCGCCGACCGGGTGGGGGAGGTCGCCGCTCTCTTCGAAGGCGTCGAGCGGCTGCATCTCTCGATCGACGTGGGCTCAGAGGTCCTGCCGCGGATCGGCATCGAGGGCTCCTTCCCGCGTCTGCCGCGGCGGGAGCCCCGATGGGCGGAGCTCTTCGATCGCCTCGTGGATCGAGGGCTGTGCACCCCTGAGAAGAGAGACGCGGCGCTGACCTGGCCGGGATACGACACCTTCTGGACGGCGCCGGGAGAGTGGCCGGTCGCGGAAGCGGGAGCGGGAGGGTTCTGCGCCCGGACCTTGAGCCACGTCAAAGTAGTCTCCCGGCCGGACCGGGAGCCCGAGGCGAAGGCGTATCTGATGGCAGGGCCTCTTTTCAAGGCCGACGGACCGCGATTAACTTCGACGCGCTCCAATCAAGGCTGAACGAAGCCCGACGAGTCGCGACGGTCTCATTTTAAAAAGGGCAGCCTCTCCCCTCTGAGCAATGCTGTTGAATACGCCGTGAACAAGACCGTTCTGCTCGGACTACGTCCCACGAAGCTCGTGGAACGTCCACGAACCTCGTAGACGTCCGTCCTTTGTTGAAACGTCGTATTCCTGGCGTAACGAACAGCACTTCTCACAGGGGAGCCGTTCCCCTGTATCGAGCGGCCGTCGTCAAGGTTGAAATGCCTTGTTCGAGACGCATCGGGCGTCGCCAAGGTTCGCCGGCCGTTTTCCTGCCTTGGGGACGGCTTTCTAGACAGCGAGAGGTCCCGCGAGCTCGCGGGCGAGCCGTTCGGCCCTCTCGACGTACCTTGGAACCCGGAGCTCGCCGAAGAGCCTGTGGGCGATGCCGAGCTGGGAAGCGGCTTCGTCGGAGTCGCCGTGGGCGTGGGCGAGGAGAGCGAGGTCGAGCCGGGTGCGGCCCGCCTCGAACGGGACTTCGAGGGAGAGGAAGGTTTCAAGCGCCCGACCCAGCCAGTCCTCCGCGTCCTCGAAATTTCGCCCGGCCAAGGCGATGCAGCCGCGAGTCCTCTGGGCCAGACCGACCCCGTACCGGAAACCGGTCTCCTCCGTGATCTCGAGGGCCCGAAGGGCAGGCTCCCCGGCCTCTTCGATCCGTCCGGCGAGGGCCAAGGCCTCGGCAAGGAACGCCGAGAACCACCCTTCGAGCTGCCGCATGCCCGCCTGTTCCATCCTCCGGACCGCGTCCTCCAGGGCTTCGATGGCCCCGGAGAGATCGCCCTGTTGCAGGTAGGCGTAGCCCAGAAACCCCAGGGCGGCGCCGGTGTTCAAGGGGTCGCGCGCCCGTTCGAGGCCGCCGCGGCACGTCTCGATCCCCTTCTCCCACTCCCCCAGCGAGGCATGGAAATAGCCAGTGCTCCAGGAAGGATCGAGCCGGGGATCCTGCAGCGCTTCCCAGATGGCATGGGCCTGGGCCATGGCGGCGAAGGCCTCCTCGAACCGGCCGAGGACGTAGTGATGGAACCCGGCCACCCCGTAGGCCTGGCCCTGCCACCAGCGGTCTTCGGTTCGTTCGAGCAGCAGGATCGCCTGGAGGCCCTGCTCGATCCCCTCCGAGAACCGGCCGGACCAGAACGCGTCGCGGGAGAGCACATAGCGGGCCTTGCCCTCGGTCCAGGCATCGCCGTACCCGTGCGACTCGGTGATCGCCCTGCCGGCGTTACGGGCTGCCTCCTCCTGGTTGCCCAGGTAGCTGTGCGTGTGGGCCAGCCAGAAGAAGTAGGGGCCGGCAAGCGACGGGTCGCTGAGCCGTTCCAGGGTCTCGCGCTGACTCGAGAGGATCTCGAGGGTCTCCTGGAAGCGGGCCAGGGGGAGGAGGGAGCTGGCGAGTTGGAGACTCAAGTCGAGGAGCCGCCGGTCCTGCTCCGGGCCCAGGTTCTCGGCGTGGACGAGCGCCTGGCGCAGGGCCTTCGCGGCCTCGGCATGGGCATAGCCCAGAGCCGCCCGGCCGGCGGCGAGCTCCAGATACAGAACGGCCTTCTCTGGGATACCGGCCTTGGAGTAGTGCCACGCCAGGCTGTCGTAGACGTCTTCGAGACGGTCCTCGTGAAGCGCCTCGAAGGCCCGCCCGGCCGCGGAGTGTAGAGCCTGACGGCGGTTCGTGAGGAGGGTCTGGTACACCGTCTCCTGCGTCAGGGCGTGCTTGAAGAAGTAGACCGGCTCCTCGGCCGTAGGAGCTTCGTAGAGGAACTCCCATCGCTGGAGGTCCGAGAGCAGCGTTCCGAGGGCATCGGGCCTCTCGCAAACCGCGGAGAGGAGGACCAGGGGGAGCTCCAGCCCCAGGACCGAAGCGGTCTGGAGGAGCCGTTTGTGCTCCTCGGGCAGGCGGTCGATGCGGGCGAGGAGGACGCCTTGGATGGTGTCGGGCACGGCCACCTCCGGATGCTCCAGGAAGGACCGGGTGAGCTCCTCGACGAAGAACGGGTTGCCCTCCGCCTTGGCCAGGATGGTCTGGACCTTATCTTCCGGCATGCTGGCGTCCCGCAGGACGGCCTCCATCACCTTTCGGCACTCCCCATCGGTCAGGCGTGGCAGGGTGATCTGGGTGGCGTACGACCGCTCGATCCAGGGTGGGCGGTAGCCGGACCGGTAGGTGAAGAGCAGCATCATCCGGGTGGCCGGCAGCCTCTCGACGAGGTACGAGAGGAGCTCCTCCGAGGTCGGATCGATCCAGTGCAGGTCCTCGATCTGCAGGACGACCAGCCCGCCCTGGCCGGAGTTGAGGATCACCTGCCGCAAGAGCCTGAAGGTCCGCATCTGGACGGCCTTGGGGCTCAACTCCGAGATCCGTCCATTCTCTTCCTGCGAGACTCCCAACAGCCGGAGGGCGTAGGGCAGCGAGGTCTCGGAGGAGAGACCTATGCGTTCGAGGTTTGATCGCACCTTGTCCGTGGCCGTGGCAGGGCTGTCGGACTCTCCGATTCCCCACTCGTCGCGCAGCATGTGGATGAGAGGGAGATAGGGCATGCCGCTGCCGTAGGAGAGGCAACGGCCGCAGAGGTAGACCGCGGATTCCGTCTGAGTCCGGAATTCGTGGAGCAGCCGGGACTTGCCCGTGCCGGCCTCGCTCGAGACCCCCACCACCTGCCCCTCGTCCCCCGCGGCCCGTTCCAGCAATTCGCCAAGGACCGCCATCTCCCGCTTTCTGCCTACGAAGGGGGGCAGCGCCGCGCCGTTCAGCGCTGCGCGCTGGGCTGGCCGCGAGACGGAGCCGAGAATCTTGAAGACGGGCACCGGCTCGGCCTTGCCCTTGACCTCGAAAGCGCCCAGGGTTTCGAGCTGCACCAAGCCCTGAAGGAGCCGTCCCGTGGCCTCGCTCACCAGCACCGCCCCCGGCTCGGCGATCTGCTGGAGGCGCGCCGCGAGATTGGTCGTGTCGCCGATGGCGGTGTAGTCCCTCCGGAGCTGGTCGCCGATGCCGCCGACCACCACCCAGCCGGTGTTGATCCCCATGCGGGCCTGGAGCTCCACCCCATACCCAGCGCCCAGCTCCGCATGGTACTCCCGGAGAGAGCGCTGGAATCCGAGGGCGGCGAGCGCCGCCCGGCGGGCATGGTCCTCGTGGGCGATGGGAGCCCCGAACAGGGCCATGAAGCCATCCCCGAGGAACTGGTTGATGGTTCCCTCGTAGCGGTGGATCTCGGAGAGAGCCAGCTCGAAGAACCGATTGAGCAGCAGGTGCATGGTCTCGGACCCCACCCGCTCGGCCAGAGCCGTCGAGCCGACCAGGTCGCAGAAGAGGACGGTGCCCTGCTTGCGCTCGCCCTCCAGGGCGCTACGGGATTGGAGGACCTGGGTGGCGAGGTGGGGAGGTGTGTAGGTCTGGACAGGCGGGGCGGGGAGGAGGCTATCCCGGGCCGGCCCGGGAGGGAGGAGAGACGACCCGCACTCGCCGCAGAACTTGAACCCGGGCGGGTTCTCGGTGCCGCACCGGGGGCAGAGCGGGCTGAGCTTGGCCCCGCACTGGCCACAGAACTTCATGCCAGGGGGGTTGTCGAAGTGGCAGTGAGGGCATTTCATCGCTACCTATACCAAGCGATCCAGGTCAAGTCTACTGCGTTTTATCGCAGTGTCCGCCCTCGCAATTGGAGGCGTAAACCAGACGAGGCGCTCGGAATCGCTGGAGGCAGCGGCCGCAGCCGACGCTTAGCCATGCCCGAGGGCCCCTGGCTCCAGGGCCGGAACCAGGGACCTCAAGGCAACTGACTATGCAGTCAGATCATCTCGGCTAGTCTGCTTTATTATTATTCTCAATGTTGTTGTTGGCATCGTCAACGCCTCCTGACACGTCTTCAAGGACGTCGTCGTCCAGACTCAGGTCTTCATTCTCTCCTTTGACCTTCTCTTTGTCTGCCATTTTCATACTCCTTTCTTAGGATTGCTTCGCTCTGCATGGGCGAAGATCGTCATACCAGAGGCGGCTGGCTACCCGCGAACCCGCTCGAGCCAGCGTGCTTTGCGGAAAGCGGCGCAGCCGCTCCGGTGGGTACATGAGTATTTGCCGCCGTCGACGGCAGATGCAATTCGATCAGGCCGTGCCCGGCAAGCATTTGGAAGTAATCCATAAGCCGGGCACGGAGCGCCTCGTCGAGCCCGTCGACGAGCTTGGCGAGAACGGTGGGCTGAGAGTGACTGGACAACAGCTCGTAGACGAACGGATCCACCCGCACGCATTTGGCACCGTACATGATCCAGTACCGCCGGCGGGTGTCGACGGCCAGGGCGGGACGGCTGTCGGCCCAGTCGCGAAAGGTCCGCTGCGTCGGCTCACGAGGGATCTTGCTCAACTGGCTCAGATACGATGCCATACTCCGGCGCTCGGCGAT
>JBKKAU010000463.1:0-2519 GCA_046714475.1 Thermoanaerobaculia bacterium | reverse complement strand
CCACCAGGTGGTGCGGGAGTGGAACGACACGGCCCGCTGGTGCCCGCAGGTGCCGATGGTGCACCAGCGGGTGTCGGCGTACGCGCGGCTGCGGCCCCAGGCGCCGGCGGTGGTGGCGGCCGACGGGAGCCTGTTGACCTACGGCGAGCTGGAGGCGCGCTCGAACCGGCTGGCGCATCACCTGCGGCGCCTGGGGGTGGGGCCGGAAGCGCTGGTCGCCATTTGTACGGACCGGACGCTCGATCGCGTCGTCGGCATCCTCGGCGCGGTCAAGGCCGGCGGTGCATACGTGTCTCTCGATCCGGCCTACCCGCGGGAGCGTCTGGCCTACCAGCTCGACGACGCCGGGGCGGCGGTGGTGCTGACCGAGGAGCGCTTCGCCGCCGCGCTGCCGTCCACCGGCGCGCCGGTGATCCGGCTCGACGCCGACTGGGAGCGGATCGCGGGAGACGAATCGGCGCCGCCGGAGAGCGGGGTGACCCCGGACAACCTGGCCTACGTGGTCTACACCTCGGGCTCGACGGGGAGGCCGAAAGGGGTGGAGATCCCGCACGCGGGACTGATGAACCTGGTTCGGTGGCACCAGGACCTCTACGGCGTCGAGCCGGGGGACCGGGGCACGCAGATCGCCAGCCCGGCCTTCGACGCCTCGATCTGGGAGCTGTGGCCCTACCTCGCCGGCGGCGCGAGCCTCCACATCCCCGACGAGGAGACGCGGCTGTCGTCGCTGGGGATGATCCGCTGGTGGGCGGAGAAGCGGATCACGCTGGCCTACCTGATGACGCCGCTGGCCGAAGGCGTCCTGGAAGAGAAGGTCCCGGAGGACCTCGACCTCGAGGTCCGGGCGCTGATCATCGGCGGCGACCGGCTGCACCGGGGACCGGACCCGGAGGTCGGTTTCCGGTTGATGAACCACTACGGCCCGGCCGAGTACACCGTGACCTCGACGGTCGTCGAGGTACCGCCGCGGCGGCCGGACGGGCGGGGAAGTGCTCTGCCGACGATTGGACGGGCGATCGACAACACGCGGATCTACATCCTGGACGCGGTGGGCCTGCCGGTGCCGATGGGGGTGACCGGGGAGCTGTACGTGGCGGGGATCGGTCTGGCCCGCGGCTACCACGCGCGGCCGGACCTGACGGCCGAGAAGTTCGTTCCGGACCCGTTCGCCGCCTTCCAGGGAGAGCCGGGGGCGCGGATGTACCGGACGGCCGACCTGGTGCGGTGGCTGCCGGACGGCGACATCGACTTCCTGGGCCGGCTGGACCACCAGGTCAAGATCCGCGGCCTGCGGATCGAGCTGGGGGAGATCGAGACCGTGCTCGGCCAGCACCCGGCGGTGCGGGAGGCGGCGGTGCTGGTCCAGGAGGACCGCCGGGGAGCCCGGCTGGTCGCCTACGTCGCGGCGTCCGGGCCGGTGCCGCCTGTATCGGTGGACGAGCTGCGGGACCACCTGCGGCAGCGGCTGCCGGAGTACATGGTGCCGGCGACGTTCGCGTTCCTGGAGTCGTTGCCGCTGACGTCGAACGGCAAGGTGGACCGGCGGGCGCTGGCGGACATGGAGGTGAGGGAGGAGGAGCGGCAGGCGGCGTTCGTGCCGCCGCGGACGCCGGCCGAGGAGCTGCTGGCCGGGATCTGGGCGGAGGTGCTGGGGCTCGAGCGGGTCGGGGTGGAGGAGAGCTTCTTCGAAATGGGCGGGCACTCGCTGCTCGCCACCCGGGTTGTCGCCCGAGTGCGGGAGGCGTTCGGCGTCGAGCTGGCGTTGCGCCGGATGTTCGAGACGCCGACCGTGGCCGGCCTGGCCGCCCTCCTCGACGGGCTCCGGCAGGAGGGGATCCAGCTGCCGCCGCTCGCGCCGGCGCGGCGCGAGGGCGAGCTGCCGCTGTCGTTCGCCCAGCAGCGGCTCTGGGTGATCGACCGCCTGGTGCCCGGCAGCGCCGCCTACAACCTGCCGGCGGCGCTCCGCCTGGAGGGCCGCCTGGATCGGTGGGCCCTGGCCGCGAGCCTGACCGAGGTCGTACGCCGTCACGAATCGCTGCGCACCCGGTTCGTCCTGGAGGCCTCGGGTCCGGCGCAGGTGATCGATCCCTCGTGGGAGCTGGCGCCGCCGGTCGTGGACCTGTCGGCTCTGCCGGACCCGCAGGCGCTCGCCGAGGCGCGGGCGCTGGCCCGCGGGGAGTGGCGGCGCCCGTTCGACCTCGCCGCGGGCCCGCTGCTGCGCGGTACGCTGCTGTGCCTCGGCGAGGAGGCGCACGTCCTGCTGGTGGCCATGCACCACATAGTCAGCGACGGCTGGTCCATGGGGATCCTGGTGCGCGAGCTCGGAGCGTTGTACGGCGCGTTCTCGCAGGGACTGCCCTCGCCGTTGCCCGAGCTCGCGCTCCAGTACGCGGACTACGCGCTGTGGCAGCGGTCCTGGCTCACCGGCGAAGTGCTCGAGGCCGAGCTCGCCTACTGGCGCGAGCAGCTGTGGTCCGCCGGCGCGCTGGAGCTGCCGGCGGACCATCCCCGTCCCGCGG
>JBKKAU010000462.1:0-2937 GCA_046714475.1 Thermoanaerobaculia bacterium | reverse complement strand
CCCGCGCCCCCGCCCCGGGGGGCCCCGGCGCTCCCGGCGGGGGCGCGGCGGCGGCGCGGCCGGAGACCGCCGGCTCCGGCGACTGGCCCGGCATTACAAGGGTGGACGCGGGAGAGGGAGCCCCGGGGGGCTCCGGCTCCTGGGTCTCCTCGGCGAGGGCCGCCGAGGCGGTCGCATTTTCCATCATCGCGCGGTACTCTTCCCGCAACTCGCCCTCGGGTGTAAACATCCTCTTGTCCGTGACCTTGATCTCCTTGCTCACCTCGGTCCTCCGCTCCGTTGTCCTGCCGGCATTACCACGAATGAATGAAAAATCGTAGCACGCCGTTCGCGCGGGGCGAGCGAACCGTGCCTCGACCCGGAGACGCCGATGCCCGAAACGCCTGATCTGCAGAAGCTCCTGGACCTCGTCACCCGCCTGCGCGCCCCCGACGGCTGCCCCTGGGACCGCGCGCAGGGCCTCGCCGACGTACGCGCCTATTTCCTCGAGGAGGCGCACGAGGTGGCCGGCGCCATCGACGCCGGCGACTGGGAGGACCTCGCCGAGGAGCTGGGCGACATCCTCTTCCAGGTCGCCTTCATCGGCCGGCTGGCCGAGGAGGCGGGCGCCTTCCACGTCTCCGAGGCGATCGAGCGCGTCCACCGCAAGATGGTGGCGCGCCACCCGCACGTCTTCGGCGGCGAGGCGCTGGCCGACGCCGAGTCGGTCCGCCAGGCCTGGGAGCGGCGCAAGCTCCAGGAGGAGCCGCGGCGGACGTCGCTGCTCTCGGGCGTCCCCAACTCTCTCCCTGCTCTACTCGGTGCCTACCGCCTCACCCAGAAAGCCTCCGGAGTCGGATTCGACTGGCCGGACGCCGCGCCGGTGCTCGACAAAGCCGAGGAGGAGATCGCGGAATTGCGTGAGGCCCTCGCCCAGGGCGACCGGGAGGCGGTGCGCGAGGAGGTCGGCGACCTGCTCTTCACCCTGGCCAACCTCGCCCGTAAGCTGGACGTCGACCCCGAGGCGGCGCTCGCCGCCACCAACCTCAAGTTCCGGCGCCGCTTCGCGCGCGTCGAGGATGGCCTCGCCGCCCGCGGCAAGACCGCCGCAGAGTCGACGCTGGAAGAGATGGACGAGCTGTGGGAGGCGGCGAAGGGGGAGGAGGCTTAACTCCTCCTGGTCACCCTTCGTTCAGGTTCCGCACCACATCCTTGAGATGCGGCACCACATTCTCCGCCACCCGCACCTGTCCACGCGGGTTGGGGTGGATGCCGTCGGGCAGGTTCAGATCGGGGACGCCGCCGACACCTTCGAGGAGGAAGGGGACGAGCGGCACGTCCAGGTCGTCGGCGATTTCCGGGTAGAGGTCCTTGAAACGGCCGGCGTAGTCGGGGCCGTAGTTGGGCGGGATCTGCATGCCCAGCAGCAGCACGCGCGCCCCAGCCTCCTGCGAGCGGCGGACGATCTCCCGCAGGTTGCGCTCGGTGTCGGCGGGGTCGATCCCCCGCAGGCCGTCGTTGGCGCCGAGCCCGACCACCACCACGTCGGGCTTCTGCTGCAGCAGCCAGTCGAGGCGGGAGAGCCCGCCGGCCGTGGTGTCGCCGCTCACGCCGGCGTTGAGCGCGCGCACCGGCTGCCCTTCGCGGTCCAGCGTCCGCTCGACCAGGGCGGGATAGGCCTGCTCCGCCGGCAGACCCAGGCCGGCCGTCAGGCTGTCTCCGAGGAAGATGACGAGCGGCTCTTTGGCCGCCGGTACCGGAGCCGCGACGGCGGGCCGCGAGGCCGGCTGCGCGGCGGCGGGCTCGGCCGGGCGGGGCTCGTCGGAGGCCCGGGAGCCGCATGCCGCAAGCAACCCGAGACAGGGAATAAGCGTAATAGCCGTGAGATTGCGTACGTAGAGCCTCATGGAGCCCCTCATTGTACGGGGGACGGCTCTTGGAACCTGCTGACGCCATCACCCCTTTTCTTACTCTGCCAACGCCATGCCGACCGCTTCCATTTCCGACAAGACCCCCCGCATCGAGCTGCGGAGCCTGACCCGGCGGCTGCCCTCGGGCGGCCGTGAGCTGACCATCCTCGACGACGTCGACCTCGCCATCTCCGCCGGAGAGTTCGTGGCGGTGATCGGCCCGTCGGGCAGCGGCAAATCGACCATGCTCGCCCTGATGGCCGGTCTCGACCGTCCCACCTCCGGCGAGGTGCTGATCGACGGTGAGCCGATCCAGGGCATGTCCGAAGACGCGCTGGCGCTGCTGCGCCGGAAGAAGATCGGCTTCGTCTTCCAGAGCTTCCAGCTCCTGGGGAACCTGACCGCGCGCGAGAACGTGCTACTGCCCATGGAGCTCCAGGGCTTGCGCGACGCCAACACCCGGGCCGGCGAGTTGCTCGTCGCCGTCGGGCTCCAGGACCGCGGCCACCACTACCCGAGCCAGCTCTCGGGCGGCGAGCAGCAGCGGGTCGCTCTGGCGCGCGCCTTTGCCGCCCGGCCGGCCATCCTGCTCGCCGACGAGCCGACCGGCAACCTCGACGGGGTCACCGGGAGGAAGATCCTCGAGATCCTGATCGACCTGCAGCGGCGCGAGGGGACCACCCTCGTGCTTGTCACCCACGACCCCGGAGTCGCGGCCCTCGCCAGCCGCCGCATCCACCTGCTCGACGGCCAGATCGAGCGCGTGGAGCCGGCATTCGACCCCGCCGAGACCGCCGGCACCGCTGGCCCCGCTGGGGTCCTGCGGTGAGCCTCGGTTTCTACGTCCGTACCCTGCTGCGCGAGTCGCGCGGCGCCCGCGGGCGGCTCGGCTTCTTCGTCGCCTGCCTCGCCGTCGGCGTCGCGGCGGTGGTCGCGGTGGCCGGCATGTCGGCGAGCCTCGACGAGGGGATCCGCCTCGAGGCCCGGCAGCTCCTGGCCGCCGACGTGGCCATCGAGGGCAACCGGCCGGTGCCGCGCGGCCTCGACT
>JBKKAU010000461.1:0-8506 GCA_046714475.1 Thermoanaerobaculia bacterium | reverse complement strand
AGGCACCACCTCCCTCGCAGCCCGGGAGGATATTGGCGCTTTGGCGGTCGGTCCTCCTCCCCGCCGCCGCGGCCCTCTGCGGCACCCTGCTCGCGCTGCCTCAGATCACCGAGTTCCTCCGCATCCTGCCGGTCTCGTACCGCGGCCAGCGGGGCTATGCCGACGCGGTCGCCACTCTGGCGAGCTGGGATCCCCGGCAGATCGCCGAGTGGTTCCTCCCCATGATCTTCGGCCGGCTCGACCTGCTGAGCCAGGGGAGCTTCTGGGGCGCGCCGTACCATACCGGCATCCCGCCCTACTACGTCTCGCTCTACCCGGGCCTGCTGGCGCTGGCGCTGTGGATCGGCTCGGGCCGGCCGCGCGGGCGGGCGGCGTGGTGGGCCTGGGGTTCTATCGCTTTCGGCATCTTCTTCTCGCTCGGCCGGTTCAACCCGGCGGCGGCCTGGCTGTTCACCCGGGGGGACTCGCTGCGCTATCCGGTCAAGTTCTGGCTGCCGTTGGCGGTGGGTATGGCCCTCCTCTGCGCCATCGGATTCGAGAAGCTGCTCGATCCGGAGGCCCCCGAGATGAATCGGGCGCGGCGGCGCGTACGCCTGGTGCTCCTGGCGCTCGCCCTGGGGTTCGCCGGGCTGTGGGCGTTCCTGACCTTCTTCCCCGGCCCGGCGGAGGCCTGGTTCCGCATCATGATCCCCAAGAGCTTCAACGCGGAGTTCCTGCGCAACGAGCGGCTGCGCTGGGCGGGCCTCTGCCTGTTCTCGCTCGCCGCGCTGGCGGCGCTCGGGATCGCGATGCGGGTCCTGCGCCGGCGGCCGGCGGCCGGGGGCGCGCTGCTGCTGGCCGCCTACGCGGTCACCCAGATCCTGCTGCTGCGCCCGGCCTACCCCACGGACGCGGTGCAGCCCTACCTGGTGCCGCCCCCCGCCCTGGCGCACGTGCCGCGCGGCCTGATCACGGTCAACCCGGACCTCAACCACCTGTTCGGCCGTTCGACCCTGCGGGCCGGCAACTTCCCGCAGAAGACCGCCGCCTGGATGGAGCGGCGGGCCTTCTATGAGCTCTACTCCTTCACCGGGCCGATGTGGAAGCGGCGCTTCGACCTGAACGTCGCGCCCGAGGGGCTCGACACCGCGCTCGCCCGCTTGGGACAGGGGGCGATCAAGGCGTCCGGCAACGAGGAGAGGCTCCGCATGCTCGCCGCCTGGGGGGTGGGACGGCTGCTGGTGAACAGTCCCCTGGAACCGCAGCCGGCGCGGGCGCGGCTGATCGCCTCGCTGCCGAGCTTCGGCAAGCGGCTCTATATCTATGAGGTGCTGGACCGGGCGCCCGAGGCCTTCCTCGCCCGCCGCGTCTTCCTGGCGCCCCACCCGAACGCGGCATGGAAGGCCTTGACCCATACCGCGTTCGACGCCCGTGCCTACGCGGTGATCGCGGGCAAGGGCAGCCCCGAGACGACCGGCGGCGGCGCGGCGCGCCTCCTCCGCGACGAGCCCGAAGCCCTCGAGGTCGCGGTCGAGGCCGGCCCCGGCGGGTCGCTGCTGGTGGTCCAGCGCGCCTGGCACCCGATCTGGAACGCTACCGTGGACGGCCGGCCGGCGCCGACGCTGGCCGCCAACCTCTACCGCATGGCGGTCCGCGTGCCGGCCGGGCCGCACCGGGTCCGCTTCGCGGTCGACCGCCGGCCGTTCCACCGCGCGCTCGGCGGCACGGCCCTCGGCGCTCTGCTCCTGCCGGCGCTCGCCTTTTGGGCGGGACGGTCGCGGAAACGACGAGAGCGGATAAGATAGGCGACCCTATGGCCACCGCCACCTCTGTCCCTGATAACGTGCCGCGACGGCGTATCCGCAAGATCCTGATCGCCAACCGCGGCGAGATCGCCGTGCGGGTGCTGCGCGCCTGCCGCGAGCTCGGCATCCGTAGCGCGGTGATCTACTCCGAGCCCGATCGCCTGGGCCTGCCCGTGCTGCTGGCCGACGAGGCCTATCCGATCGGTCCGGCGCCGTCGCGCGAGAGCTATCTGCGCGCCGAGGCGATCGTCGAGCTGGCGGTCCGGATCGGCGCCGACGCCATCCACCCCGGCTACGGCTTCCTCTCCGAACGCGCCGAGTTCTCCAGGCTCTGCCGCGACGCGGGCGTCCTCTTCATCGGGCCGTCGCCGGAAGCGATCGCGGCGATGGGCTCCAAGGTCGAGAGCCGGCGGCTGATGATCGACGCCGGCGTGCCGGTCGTCCCCGGCGGCAAGGACCCGCTTCCAGACCTGGAGGCGGCGACCGCTGCGGCGGCGGGGATCGGTTACCCCGTCATGATCAAGGCCGCGGCCGGCGGCGGCGGCAAGGGCATGCGCAGGGTGGCTTCGGAGGAGGACCTTCCCGGCGCCTACCGCGCCGCCCGCTCGGAAGCCGCGGCGAGCTTCGGCGACGACTCGGTCTACCTCGAGAAGTTCATCGAGAACCCGCGCCACGTCGAGATCCAGGTGATGGGCGACCTGCACGGCCGTGTGGTGTCGCTCGGCGAGCGCGAGTGCTCGCTGCAGCGCCGGCACCAGAAGGTGGTGGAGGAGGCGCCGTCGCCGGTGGTGGGGCCGGAGCTGCGCCGGCGCATGGGCGAGGCGGCGGTCAAGGCGGCGCAGGCGGTCGGCTACAGCAACGCCGGCACCTGCGAGTTCCTGCTGGCGGCAAATGGTGAGTTCTACTTCCTGGAGATGAACACCCGCCTCCAGGTCGAGCACCCGGTGACCGAGCTGGTGACCGGGATCGACCTGGTCGTGACGCAGATCCGGGTCGCGGAGGGCGAGCCGCTGGGTCCGGAATTCGACGACGTCCAGCCGCGCGGCCACGCCATCGAGGTCCGCCTCTACGCCGAAGACCCCTATCAGCGCTTCGCCCCTTCTCCCGGCCGCATCGAGGTGCTGCGCTGGCCCGAGGGTCCGGGGGTGCGCAACGACGCCGGCGTCTACGAGGGCTCCGAGGTCTCGATCCACTACGACCCGATGCTTGCCAAGCTGATCGTCTGGGCGGCCGACCGCGAGCGAGCGCTCGACCGGCTCGGCCGCGCCCTCGCCGAGCTGCGCGTCGAGGGCATCCGCACCACCGTCCCGCTCTACAAGGCGCTGCTCGCCGACCCCGACTTCCGCGCCGGCAACCTGGACATCGGCATGCTGGACCGCAAGCTCGCCGCGGGCGAGCTGCGGCCGGTCGAAGGCGACGGCCTGGCCGACCTGCCGCTGATCGCGGCGGCGATCGCCCACTTCGAGCGCGCCAACCGCGACGTCTCGGGCCCGGCACCCCCCCAGGGCGCTCAGGGGAGCCTGGGGTCGCGTTGGGGGCTGACCGGCCGCCGCGAGGCCCTCCGGGGGGGCTCATGGACCTGATCGTCCGCCACGGCGAGCGCGAGGAGCGGGTCCAGGTCCGCCGCTCGGGCGAAGGCCATGAGGTCACGGTCGGCGATCGGACCTACCTGGTGGACGCCCTGTCCGCCGGCCGGCTGATCCACAGCCTGCGGATCGAAGGCGCGCACCACGAGGTCGCCGTCCGTCCCCAGGGCGATGGCGCCTACTGGGTGAGCACGGCGCAGGGCGCCGGGCCGGTGGAGGTCGCCGATCCGCTCACCCACCTCGCGGCCCAAGCGGCCGGCGGGAAGGGCGGGCGGAAAAACCAGCGGATGACCGCCTACATGCCCGGCCGGGTGGTCGCGGTGCTGGTCCAGGAAGGCCAGCCGGTGGAGGCAGGCCAGGGGATCGTCGTCCTCGAAGCCATGAAGATGGAGAACGAGATCCGCGCCGAGCACGAGGGCACCATCCGCCACATCTTCGTCCAGCCGGGTCAATCGGTGGACGGCGGGGACCCGTTGTTCGAGATGGAATGAGCTCGCCCACCCACGCCTCCGCCCGCTCTCCGTCATGGCGTATCATCGTCGCATCATGCGCATGACCATAGACATTCCAGAGCAACTGCTCATCGAAGCCGAACAACTGGCCGCGGAACGACGCCTCCCGCTCACGCGGTTGGTCGAAGACAGCCTGCGCCTCTACCTTGACGAGCAGAGTCTGCGGCGAGCGCAGACCGAACTGGCTCCTTTGCCTCTCCTGCGTGATCCGGTGCCGGTCGAGGGAGTCGACCTCGACGATACGAGCCGTCTCTGGGAACTCGCGTGATCCTCTGCGATGTAGGCGTGTTGCTTGGGGCCATGGTCGAGCGATCGCCGCACCATGCCGTCTGTCGCGGCGAGTTGGAGCGGCTCCGCTCCCGTCCACAAGAACTGGCCTTCAGTGAGCTGATCCTCGCTGCGGTTGTGAGAATCGGCAGCAACCCCCGGGTTTTCCGGCCTACACCGACTCCCGCAGAGGTGTTCCGCTTTGTCGAGGCTTTGACCTCGCAAGCCGAGGTGCGCCGGGTCGAGCCAGGTCCTCGCCACTGGACGATCTTCCGGAACCTTGTGCTGGAAACCGGGATCCGCGGCTCCGATACCACCGACGCCTATCTGGCAGCTCTCGCCATGGAGCAAGGCTGCGAGTGGTGGACGACGGACGGGGGCTTCTCGCGCTTTCCTGGGCTCCGCTGGCGGAACCTCGCCGCGTGACACGCGGCTTCCGCTCCCGGCCACACACCGCCCGCTTTTCGGACAGAGTCAGAGCCTCTGAGGATCGAGGGTGAGGGTTCCCCGCGGCAACTTCCCTTCGATCAACCCCAACGTCGTCTCCACCACCGCCCTGAGCGGGCCGGCGTCGGCGATGCCGCGCCCGGCGATGCCGAAGGCGGTGCCGTGGTCGACCGAGGTGCGCAGGAAGGGGAGCCCCAGCGTCCAGTTGGTCGCCAGGCCGAAGTCGGCGGTCTTGACCGCGATCAGACCTTGATCGTGATAGAGGGCGAGGACCCAGTCGAACTCGCCGCGGCGGGCGCGGGCGAACAGCGAATCGGCGCTCTCCGGACCGTGGACGTCGATCCCCCGCTCGCGCGCCGCGGCCACGGCGGGGACCAGCACGCGGCCATCCTCCTCCCCGAGCAACCCGCCCTCGCCGGCGTGCGGGTTGAGGCCCGCCAGGGCGACCCTGCCGCCGGCATGGCGTTGCAGACAGTCGAGCGCCTCGCCGATCCGCACCGGCTCGACCGCGTCCAGCGCCTCGCGCAGAGGCAGATGCACGGTGAGCAGCGCCACCTGGAGATCAGGAGCCAGGAAGGCCATCAGGTAGTCCCGGCCGTAGCGCTCCAGGCCGCAGACCTCGGCGAGGTAGTCGGTGTGCCCCTTGAAGCCGGGGAGATGGTGGCGCGCAATCGACGACTTGCTGACCGGCGCGGTGACCAGGGCATCGCCCATGCCGCTTCGCACCAGGCCGATGCCGGCGTCGAGCGCGGCCATGGCGCCGGCGGCGTCGGCCGGTCCCGAGTCGCCGAAGGCGATGGCGCGGCGCGTGCCGACCGGGTCGAGCAGCGGGATCGTCCCCTCGGGCCCCAGGACATCCGGAGAGAGGTTGCCGTTCAGGTCGTGGAAACGGTCCCAGGAGAACTGGGGGAAGACGGGGCGGAGGGCTTCCAGCGCGGCACGCTCGGCGACCACGATCGGCTGCCAGCGCTCGAAACTGGCGCTTTCAGGTTTTTCGGAAAGGAGCTTCAGGAGGATCTCGGGGCCGATGCCCGCGGGATCCCCCTGGGTGAGGACGAGGCGAGGCCGCCAGGGCACGGCGGACTCAATCCTCGGTTAAATCGTCGTTGTTGCGCTTCCCCCGCCCACGCCTGAGCTCTTCTTCCTTGAACATGTAGCGGATCACATGTTTCTGGATCAGGAGGTTGGGCCCGGAGGTCCGGTTGAGCTTGAGCGCGCCTTTGTCGTACCACTCGATCCATCCCCGCAGCTCTTCGCCGTCGTTCAAGATCACCACCATCGGCGTCTTCGCAGCCATCTGCTTGAGGTAGTAGAACTCCTCGGCATTGGTCTGCTCGGGCGGCGACTGCTTGCGACGTACGCTTCGAGATGGCAGATCTTTTTTGAGCTCGGCCATGTCGGGGCGAATCAGTTTTCGATTGGCCATATCCGATCCGTTTGGGCGTCTACACGATCACCGGCAAGGCCGGGGATCGGCTGTCCGGGTTCCTGTTCTTGTAGTCTTCGTCCTCGTACGCCAGGCAGCAGAGCAGACGCCCGCACTGCCCGGAAATCTTCGATGGGTTGAGGCTCAGGTTCTGACGCTTGGCCATCTGGATCGAGATCGGGCGGAAGTCCTTGAGCCAGGTCGAGCAGCAGAGCGTCCGGCCGCAGATGCCGATGCCGCCGAGCAGCCCCGCCTCGTCGCGGGCCCCCACCTGGATCATTTTGACTCGCACGGAAAACCGCGACGAGAGATCCCTGACCAGTTGTCGGAAATCCACCCGGCCATCAGCCGTGAAGTAAAAACTCGCCTTCTTGCCGCTGAGCGAGAAGTCCACCAGCGACACCTTCATGTCCAGGTTGAGGGCACGGGCCCGCTCCTGCGCGTACAGCTTGCCCGCCATCTCGCTCTGGCGCTGGCGGTCGAAGGCCGCGGTGTCCTCGCCGTCGGCGGCGCGGGCGATCGGCCGGGCACTCGACTTCTGACACGGTTTGAAGACCGGCATCGGCGACTGCTCGACTCGGCCATAGGCCGGTCCGGACTCCAGATCGACGATCACCGCCTCCCCCCGCGCATAGATCTGTCCCCCGGTCGAGCAGAGAGTCAGGTTGGTCTCCTCGCGAAAACGCACGCCGACGAACGTATTTTCGACGGCAGTCGACATACCTTTGAAGCTACAACCACTACATCCACCCATGATGTTGTACGTCCCCAGCCATAGGTGACAGCGACAAAGCCCTATGCAGGATAGGTACCAGCGCCAGGAGAAACACCGCATCCCGGAGGACACGGCGGACGAATCATCGTTCAGGACGGCCTAAGTCCATTGTTTCAGTACTTTTTCCCGCCGTCAACGCGCTCATGCTCCGCCGGCCCAGGCGCCGAGCACCCGCCTGCCGATGTCACGGCGGAAGACCTTGCCCGGCCAATCGAGCCGTTCGACCGCGGCGTAGGCCCGGTCGAGCGCCGCCGCGAGGTCCGCGCCCAGGGCGCAGACCGACAGGACCCTTCCCCCCGCGCTGACCAGCTCCTCTCCCGCCAACGCGGTCCCGGCGTGAAAGATTTCGACCCCCGGCAAGCCGGCCGCCCGGTCCAGGCCGCGGATCGGCTCGCCCCGCACCGGTTTCCCCGGGTATCCGGGGCCTGCCAGCACGACGCAGGCCGCGGCCTCGTCGCGGAAACGGAGCCGGCCGGCGTCGAAGCGGCCGGCCGCGCCGGCGGCGAGCACCGGCAGCAGGTCGTCCTCCAGCCGCAGCATCAGCACCTGCGCCTCGGGGTCGCCGAAACGGGCGTTGAACTCCAGGACGCGCGGCCCGTCCGGCGTCATCATCAGTCCGGCGTAGAGGACGCCGGTGAAGCGGCGCCCTTCGGCGGCGAGGCCGGCCGCCGCCGGCCGCATCACGGTCTCGACGACGCTCTCGGCCTGCGCGGCGGTGAGCTGCCCCGACGGGCTGTGGCAGCCCATGCCGCCGGTATTGGGGCCGGCGTCGCCGTCGCCGACGCGCTTGTAATCTTTGGACGTGGCCAGCGGCAGGACGCGTTCGCCGTCGGCGAGCGCCATGAAGGAGACCTCCTCTCCTTCAAGGAACGCCTCCACCACCACCTGGTCGGCGCTCGTCCCGAAGCGGCGCTCCTCGAAGAGGGCCTGGACCGCGTCTTCGAGCTCGGCTTCATCCCCGGCGATCAGCACGCCCTTGCCGGCGGCGAGCCCGTCGGCCTTGAGCACCACCGGGAAGCCGAACCGCCGTCCGGCCTCGCGGGCCGCGCCGGCGTCGCGCGTCACGGCGAACGGCGCCGTGGGGATGCCGTGCCGCTCCATGAACAGCTTGGAGAAGACCTTGCTCCCCTCGATCTCGGCGGCGCTCCGGGAGGGGCCGAAGACCGGCAGCCCGCGGGCGGCGAGCGCGTCGGCGAGCCCCAGGGTCAGCGGCACCTCGGGCCCGACCACGGTGAGGTCGATCCGCTGCGCGGCGGCGAAGTCGGCCAGCGCTTCGACCTTCTCGGGCGCGACCGGCACCGGCTCGGCGATGCGGTCGATCCCCGGGTTGCCCGGCGCGCACCAGAGCTTTTCGAGCAGCGGGCTCTGCCGCAGCTTCCAGCAGAGCGCGTGCTCGCGCCCGCCGCCGCCGACCACCAGCACCTTCATCGCGCGCCCCCCCTGGCTTCCACGGCCTCGACCGCGGCCACCGCCATGGCGTCCAGGATATCGTCGACCGAGCAGCCGCGCGACAGGTCGTGAATGGGCCGGGCGAGCCCTTGGAGCAGCGGCCCGACGGCGCGCGCGCCGGCCAGCCGCTCTGTCAGCTTGTAGGCGTTGTTGCCGGCGTCGAGGTCCGGGAAGACCAGCACGTTGGCCTGTCCCGCGACCACGCTGCCCGGCGCCTTGCGGCGCGCCACCTCGGGCACCAGCGCGGCGTCGGCCTGGAG
>JBKKAU010000460.1:0-9674 GCA_046714475.1 Thermoanaerobaculia bacterium | reverse complement strand
GGCCTGATGAACCTGGTGCGCTGGCACCAGGACCTCTACGGCGTGGCGCCGGGGGAGCGGGGCACGCAGATCGCGAGCCCTGCCTTTGACGCCTCGATCTGGGAGCTGTGGCCGTACCTGGCCGGCGGTGCCAGCCTGTTCATTCCGGACGAAGAGACGCGTCTGTCGTCCTCCGGGATGATCCGCTGGTGGGCCGAGCAGGGGATCACGCTGGCCTACCTGATGACGCCCCTGGCCGAAGGGGTGCTGGAGGAAGAGCTCCCCGAGGGCCTCGGCCTCCAGGTGCGGGCGCTGATCATCGGCGGCGACCGGCTGCACGGCCGGCCACGGCCGGAGGCCGGCTTCCGGCTGATGAACCATTACGGCCCGGCCGAGTACACCGTGACCTCGACGGTGGTGCAGGTGCCGTCGGAAGGACCGGACAGCGGCATCCCGACGATCGGCCGGGCGGTCGACAATACCCGGATCTACGTGCTGGACGAGCACCAGAGGCCCGTGCCCGTGGGAGTGCCCGGAGAGCTGTGCGTGGCGGGCGTGGGCCTGGCGCGCGGCTATCACGACCGTCCGGACCTGACGGCGGAGAAGTTCGTGCCCAACCCGTTCGCCCATCTCTGGGGGGAGCCCGGGGCACGGATGTATCGCACGGCGGACCTGGTGCGCTACCGGCCGGACGGGGACATGGATTTCCTGGGCCGCCTGGACCACCAGGTCAAGATCCGCGGCCTGCGCATCGAGCTGGGGGAGATCGAGTCGGTGCTCGGCCAGCACCCGGGCCTGCGTGACGTGGCGGTGCTGGTGCGCGAGGACCGTCCGGGGGACAAGCGGCTGACCGCCTACGCGGTGCCGGCCGATCCTGCGGCGCAGCCGCCGGTCGAGGAGCTGCGGGCCTTCCTGCGGGCGCGTCTGCCGGAGTACATGGTGCCGGCGGCGTTCCTGCTGCTCCCGTCGCTGCCGCTGACCTCCAACGGCAAGGTGGACCGCCGCGCCCTGCCGGCGCCCGAATGGGGGCTGGAGAGCGACTACGTGGCCCCTCGCGACCCCGTCGAGGAGATCCTCGCCGGCATCTGGAGCAAGGTCCTCAAGGTGGAGAAGGTCGGAGTCCGGGA
This sequence comes from Thermoanaerobaculia bacterium, assembly GCA_046714475.1. Classification (GTDB taxonomy): domain Bacteria; phylum Acidobacteriota; class Thermoanaerobaculia; order Multivoradales; family UBA5704; genus DASPJI01. Next base: position 8,568 of record JBKKAU010000460.1, on the reverse strand, counting down.
CAACTTCTTCGAGCTGGGCGGCCACTCGCTGCTGGTGACCCAGGTCACCTCGCGGGTGCGGCGCACCTTCAGGGTGGAGATCCCGCTGCGCGCCTACTTCGAGAGCCCCACGGTGGAACGGCTGGCCCAGGTGGTCGTCGCCCATGAAGCGAAACCCGGGCAGAGCGAGAAGATCGCGCGCGCCCTTCAGACGGTCAAGAGCATGTCCGCTCAGCAGGTGAAAGACGAGCTGCAGGTGCGGCAGAGCGCGAGCTAGGAGACGTTGGATGGATATCGACAACCTGCCGGACCTGGACGAGCTCTCCCCGGAGGAGCTCGAGCTCTTCGAGAGCCTGCTCCGTGACGAGGGGGTGGAGCTCGCCTCGGCCGACACGATCCGGCCGCGCCAGGACCGTGGTGAGCTGCCGCTCTCGTTCGCCCAGCAGAGGCTCTGGTTCTTCCACCAGATGGACCCCGCCAGCACGGTCTACAACGTGCCCATGGCGGTGCGGCTGCGCGGCCGGCTCGACGTGCGGGCGCTGGCGGCGAGCCTGAGCGAGATCGTGCGCCGGCACGAGTCGCTGCGCGCCACCTTCACCGCGGTGGCGGGCGAGCCGGTACAGGAGATCGCCCAGGCCGGCCCGTTCCCCCTGCCGGTCTTCGACCTGCGGGCTCTGCCCGGCGCCGAGCGCGAAGAGGAAGTCCGGCGCCTGGCGGTCCTGGAAAGGCAGCGGCCTTTCGAACTCGCCGCCGGCCCGCTGCTGCGCGGCACGCTCCTGGCCCTGGACGCCGAGGAGTACGTGGTGCTCCTCACCATGCACCACATCGTCAGCGACGGCTGGTCGATGGGCATCCTGGTGCGCGAGCTCGGCGCCCTGTACGGCGCCTTCTCGCAAGGCCGGCCCTCGCCGCTGCCCGACCTCCCCCTCCAGTACGCGGACTATGCCGCCTGGCAGCGGCGGAAACTCGTGGGCGAGACCCTGGCCGCCGAGCTCGGCTACTGGCGGGAGCGGCTGAGGAGCAACCCGCCGGTCCTCGAGCTGCCGGCCGACCGGCCGCGCCCGGCAGTCCAGACGTTCCGCGGCGGCCGCCAGCCGGTGCGGGTGCCGGCCCACCTGCTGGGCGGCGTCCAGGAGATCTCCCGCCGCCACGACGCCACCCTGTTCATGACGCTGCTGGGGGTGTTCGCCGCGCTCCTGTCGCGCTACAGCGGCCAGGACGACCTGGTCGTGGGTACGCCGGTGGCCGGCCGCAACCACGTGCAGATCGAGGATCTGATCGGCTTCTTCATCAACACGCTGGTGCTGCGCACCGATCTGGCGGGGGATCCGTCGTTCCTCGACCTCGTCGACCGGGTGCGGGAGACGACGCTCGCGGCCTATGCGCACCAGGACCTGCCGTTCGAAAAGCTCGTCGAAGAGCTGCAGCCGAAGCGGGACCTGTCCCGCTCGCCGATCTTCCAGGTGGCCTTCGCGCTGCAGAACGTTCCCAGCGGCATGCTCAAGGTGCCCGGGCTGGTGCTGGAGGGCCTGCCGGCGGAGAGCGGCACGGCGAAGTTCGACCTGACCCTCGCCCTGGTGGAGACCGGCGCCGGTCTGGCCGGCGGCCTGGAGTACAACCGCGACCTCTTCGATCCCTCGCGGGTGGGACGGATGGCGGCTCACTTCGCGGCCCTGGTCGAAGGCATCGTCGAGGCGCCGGAACGACCGGTCTCCAGCCTGCCGCTGCTGACGGAACCGGAGTCGACGCAGATCCTGCTGGAGTGGAACGACACGGACAAGCCGTGTCCGCAGGCGCCGCTGGTGCACGAGCTGTTCGCGGCGCACGCCCGGCGCCGGCCCGCGGCGACCGCTGTGGCGGCGGCGGACGGCAGCCGTCTCACCTACGGCGAGCTGGAGTCGCGCTCCAACCGCCTGGCCTGGCACCTGCGCGCGCTCGGCGTCGGCCCCGAGGTGCTGGTGGCGATCTGCACCGAGCGCACTCTCGACCGTGTGGTGGGGATCGTCGGTACGCTCAAAGCCGGCGGCGCCTATGTGTCGCTCGACCCGGCCTATCCCAAGGAGCGCCTGACCTATCTGCTGGAGGACGCCGGCGCGCCGGTGCTGCTGACCGAGGAGCGCTTCGTGCCGGCGCTGCCGGAGACGCGCGCCCAGGTGATCCTCCTCGATGGAGAGTGGGACGGGGACGAGTCCACGGCGCCGGAGAGCGGCGTCGGTCCCGACAACCTCTCCTACGTGGTCTACACCTCCGGCTCGACCGGCAAGCCCAAGGGGGTACAGATCCCGCACGCGGGGCTGATGAACCTGGTGCGCTGGCACCAGGACCTCTACGGCGTAGCTCCTGGGGAGCGCGGGACGCAGATCGCCAGCCCGGCGTTCGACGCCTCGATCTGGGAGCTGTGGCCGTATCTGGCCGGCGGCGCGAGCCTGCACATTCCTGACGAGGAGACGCGTCTGTCGTCCTCCGGGATGATCCGCTGGTGGGCGGAACAGGGGATCACGCTGGCCTACCTGATGACGCCGCTCGCCGAGGGGGTGCTGGAGGAGAGGATCCCCGAGGGCCTGGATCTGCGGGTGCGGGCGCTGATCATCGGCGGCGATCGCCTCCACCGTCGCCCGCGGCCGGAGGCCGGCTTCCGGCTGATGAACCACTACGGCCCGGCCGAGTACACGGTGACCTCGACGGTCGTCCAGGTGCCGACGGAAGGCCAGGGCAGCGGCATCCCAGCCATCCCGACAATCGGCCGGGCGGTGGACAACACACGGATCTACGTGCTGGACCGGCGGCAGCGGCCGGCGCCGGTGGGAGTGCCGGGCGAGTTGTACGTGGCCGGCCTGGGTCTCGCCCGCGGCTACCACGAGCGCCCGGACCTGACAGCGGAAAAGTTCGTGCCCGACCCGTTCGCCTCTCTCTGGGGAGAGCCGGGGGCGCGGATGTACCGCACCGCCGACCTGGTGCGCTGGCTGCCGGACGGTGACCTCGACTTCCTGGGGCGCTTGGACCACCAGGTCAAGATCCGCGGCCTGCGTATCGAGCTGGGGGAGATCGAGTCGGTGCTGGGCCAGCACCCGCAGGTGCGCGAGGCGGCGGTGCTGGTGCGCGAGGACCGTCCCGGTGACAAGCGGCTGACCGCCTACATCGTGGGGAGCGTCTCGGTCGAGGATCTCAAGGCCTTCCTGCGCGAGCGCCTGCCGGAGTACATGGTGCCGGCGGCCTTCCTGCTGCTCCCGTCGCTGCCGCTGACCTCCAACGGCAAGGTGGACCGCCGCGCCCTGCCGGCGCCGGAGTGGGCGCCGGAGGTCTCCTACACCGCGCCGCGCACCCCGGTCGAGGAGGTTCTGGCCGGGCTCTTCGAAGCGGTGCTGCAGACCGGGCGTGTCGGAGTGGAGGACGACTTCTTCGAGCGCGGCGGCCACTCGCTGCTGGCGACGCGGCTGGCCTCGCGGGTGCGCGAGACCTTCGGCCTGGAGCTGCCGGTGCGCGCCGTCTTCGAGGCGCCCACCGTCGCCGGTCTGGCCAAGGCGGTGGCCGGCGCGATGCGCGACGACGCGGTGCGCCTGCCCGCCATCGAGCGCATCCCGCGCGACCGTCCCCTGCCCCTGTCGTTCGCGCAGCAGCGCCTCTGGTTCCTCGACCGGCTGGTCGGCAGCAGCTCGCTCTACAACGTCGGCATGGCGGTCCGCCTGGTCGGCCCCCTCGACGTCGCGGCCCTGTCCGCGACCCTCGGCGAGATCGTGCGGCGGCACGAGACGTTGCGCACCCATTTCGAGACGATCGACGGCGAACCGGTCCAGGTCGTCTCCCCGACCGGAACCTGGTCGCTCCCCGTGGTCGACCTGCGCGGCCGGCCTGGCGCCGAACGGCAGGCGGAGGCCCGGCGCCTCGCCGGCGTGGAGGCGCGCCTGCCCTTCGACCTGAGCCGCGGACCGCTGCTGCGCGCCACGCTGCTGGAGCTGGCCCCGGAGGAGCACGTGGTGCTCCTCACCATGCACCACATCATCAGCGACGGCTGGTCCAAGGACGTGCTGGTCCGCGAGGTGATGGCGCTGTACCGCGCTTTCGCCGCGGGCCGTCCCTCGCCTCTTCCCGAGCTGCCCGTCCAGTACGCCGACTTCGCCGGGTGGCAGCGGCGCTGGCTCCAGGGCGGGCCGCTGGAGCGCCAGACCGCTTACTGGAAGCGACAGCTCACGGACCTGACGGTGCTCGACCTTCCGACCGACCGGCCGCGGCCCGCGGTCCAGACTTTCGCCGGGGCCAACAGCGGCCTGCTGCTCGCCCGCGATCTCGAGGCGCTCCACGCGCTCGGCCGGCGGGAGGGGGCGACGCTGTTCATGACGCTCCTCGCCGCCTTCCAGGCTCTGCTGCACCGCATCACGGGCCAGACCGACCTGGCGCTGGGGACGCCGATCGCCGGGCGCAACCAGGTGCAGACCGAAGGGCTGATCGGCTTCTTCATCAACACGCTGGTGCTGCGCGGCGACGCCTCCGGCGACCCCACGTATTCCGAGCTGGTGCGCCGGGCGCGCGAGGCCGCCCTGGGCGCCTACGCGCACCAGGACCTGCCCTTCGAAAAGCTCGTCGCCGAGTTGCAGACCGACCGCGACCGCAGCCGCTCGCCGCTGTTTCAGGTCATGTTCGGCGTGCAGAACGCCGCCGCCGAGGGGATCGAGATCCCCGGCCTCCGCCTGGAGCCGCTGGGCGTCGAGAGCGGCACCTCGAAGTTCGACCTCACCCTGACGCTCAACGAGTCTCCGCGCGGCCTGCTCGGCCTCACCGAGCACAACAGCGACCTTTTCGACTCGACGACCATGGCGCGGATGCTCCGCCACCTCGGGATCCTGGCCGGCGCCGCCGTCGCCGATCCCGGACGGCGGATCTCCGAGCTGCCGTTGTGGACCGAAGACGAGCGGCAGCAGGTCCTCACCGAATGGAACGACACGGCGGCGGCCGTACCGGACGCCCTGCTCCACGAGGTGGTCGCGGGCTGGGCGGCGCGGACTTCCGACGCCGTGGCGCTGATCTTCGGCGGCCATTTCGTCACCTATGACGAGCTCGACCGCCGCTCGAACCGGCTGGCCCGCCACCTCCAGACCCTGGGCATCGGCCACGAGGTGCCGGTGGGCCTCTGCGTGGAACGCTCGCCGGAGCTGGTCGTCGGCCTGCTCGGCGTCCTGAAGGCGGGCGGCTGCTATCTGCCGCTCGACCCGGGCTATCCGGCCGAGCGCCTCGAGCACATGATCGGCGACGCCGGGCTGCTGGTCCTCCTCACCCAGGAGCACCTTGCAGACGGGCTGCCCAACTTCTGGGGCTTCACCGTCCGTCTCGACTCCGACTGGGAGACGGTCGCCGGCGAGAGCGACGGACCCCTCGCGCTGGAGGTCCCGGCGCAAGGGCTCGCCTACGTGATCTACACCTCCGGCTCGACCGGACGGGCCAAGGGGGTCATGGTCTCGCACGCCGGGATCGGCAACCTCACGACGGCTCAGGCGCGGGTCTTCCGCGTCGAAGCCGGCAGCCGCGTCCTGCAGTTCGCCTCGCCGAGCTTCGACGCCTCGATCTCCGAGATCGCGGTGACGCTCGCGGCCGGGGCGACCCTCTGCATGGCCGACCGGGAGACGCTGCTGCCCGGCCCTGCCCTGCTGGGGCTGCTGCGCGACCTCGGCGTCACCACGGTGACGCTGCCGCCGTCGGCGCTGGCCGTGCTTCCTGAAACGGACCTGCCCGCCCTGCATACCCTGGTCGTGGCCGGCGAAGCCTGCCCGGTCGAGCTGGCGCGGCGCTGGTCGCGCGGCCGCCGGTTCGTCAACGCCTACGGCCCCACCGAGGCGACCGTCTGCGTCACGTCCGCGCTGTTCGACCCGGAGAACGGCCGGCTGCCTCTCGGCCGCGCCATCGACAACACGCTGCTTTTCCTCCTCGATCGGAACCTCGAGCCGGTCCCGGCCGGGATCACGGGCGAGGTCTACGCCGCCGGCGTCGGGCTGGCGCGCGGCTATCTCAACCGGCCCGAGCTGACCGCTGCCGCCTTCGTGCCCAACCCCTGGGGGGCGGCGGGGGAGCGCCTGTACCGCACGGGCGACCTCGGACGGCTGCTGCCGGGCGGCGAGCTCGAGTTCCTCGGCCGCGGCGACCATCAGGTCAAGGTGCGGGGCTTCCGTATCGAGCTCGGCGAGATCGAGGCGGCGCTCGCCGAGCACCCCTCGGTGCGCGAGGCCGTTGCGCTGGCGCGCGAGGACAACCCCGGGGAGAAGCGCCTGGTGGCGTACTTCGTTCCCAATGGGGAGGCCGACCCTTCCCAGGAGCTGCGCGAATCGTTGCAGGCCAAGCTCCCGGACTACATGGTGCCAGCCTTCTTCGTGGCGCTCGACGAGCTGCCGCTGCTGCCCAACGGCAAGGTGAACCGCCGGGCGCTGCCGGTGCCGGAGCGCAAGCGGACCGGAGTGGAGAAGGCCTACGCCGCGCCGCGCAATCGTTCCGAAGAGCTGCTGGCGGCGATCTGGAGCGAGGTGCTGCGCCAGGAGCGGGTGAGCGTCGACGACAACTTCTTCGAGCTGGGCGGCGACTCCATCCTCGGCATCCAGGCCATCTTCCGCGCCGGGCAGGCGGGCCTGCGGCTCACCCCCGGACAGCTCTTCGAGCACCCGACGGTCGCCCGTCTCGCCGCGGTCGCCGAGATCGCCGAGACCGCCGAGGGCGTCGAGGTCGACGCCGGCCTGGTGACCGGACCGGTGCTCCTGACCCCGGTCCAGCGCTGGTTTTTCGGCCAGGAGCTGGCGGACTCCAACCACTACAACCAGGCGGTCCTGCTGGAGATCGACGGCGGCGCCGATCCGGGCCTGCTGGCGCGCGCCTTCGGAATCCTGCTGGAGCACCACGACGCGTTGCGGATGCGTTTCGCGGCGCCCACCGCCCCAGGCAACGAGCACGCGGAGTGGCGGCAGTGGAACGAAGGCGACGTGGCCGCGCCGTTCGCGCGCATCGACCTGGCGGCGCTGCCCGAGGATCGGCTGAGCCCTGCGATCGAGGCCGCCGCGGCGCGGCTGCAGACGAGCCTCAGCCCGACTGAGGGCCCGCTGCAGCGGTTCGCGCTGTTCATGGCGGGGGAGGGCCGGCCGGACCGGCTGCTCCTGATCGTTCACCACCTGGTGATGGACGGCGTCTCCTGGCGCATCCTGCTCGAAGACCTCGGCGCCGCCTACCGCCAGCTTGCCCAGGGCGAGATGCCAGCGCCGCCGCCGCGGACCACCTCCTACCAGCGTTGGGCCGAGCGCCTGGCCGGGCACGCCCGTTCGGCGGAGGTCGAGGCGCAGGGGGCCTACTGGCTGGAGCGGCTTGCCAGGCCCGCGCCGCGCCTGCCTTTGGACCATCAGGGTGGCCCCAACAGCGTGGCTTCGGCGAAGAGCGTCCTGGTGTCGCTCGACGCCGAGGAGACGCGCGCCCTGCTCCAGGAGGTGCCGCGCGCCTACCGTACCCAGATCAACGACGTGCTGCTGGCGGCGCTGGCCGAAGCGTTCGGGCGCTGGACCGGCAGCCGCCGGCTGCTGTTCGACCTCGAAGGACACGGCCGCGAGGACCTGTTCGACGACGTGGACCTCTCGCGCACCGTCGGCTGGTTCACTGCGCTCTACCCGGTGCTCCTGGACCTCGAGGGCGTCACCGCCCCCGGCGATGTCCTGAAGGCCGCCAAGGAGCAGCTGCGGGCGGTCCCCGGCCGCGGCATCGCCTACGGCCTGTTGCGACACCTGTCGGACGGCGAGGCGGGCGAGCGGCTGCGCCGGCTGCCCGCGGCCGAGGTGGTCTTCAACTACCTCGGGCAGTTCGACCAGGCGGCGCAGGAGGGGGGGATCTTCCGCGCCGCCCGCGAGTCGTCCGGCCCGGCGCGCAGCCCGCGCCAGACCCGGCCCTACCTTTTCGAGATCAACGCCGGCGTCCGCGGCGGCCGTCTCCGGATGGGTTGGATCTACAGCGAGGACCTGCACCTGCCTTCGACCGTGGAGCGGCTGGCCGAGCTGTTCCTCGCCTCGTTGCGGCGGCTGATCGCCCACTGCCAGTCCCCGGAGGCCGGCGGGACCACGCCGTCGGACTTCCCGCTCGCCCGCCTCGACCAGCCGGCGCTCGACCGGCTGATGGCGGCGGCCGGCGGCGGCGTCGAAGACCTCTACCCGGTCTCGCCCGTCCAGGAGGGCATGCTGTTCCACACGCTGCTCGCCCCGCAGTCGGGTGTCTACGTCGGGCAGGTGAGCCTGACGCTGAACGTCGACCTGGACGTCAAGGCATTCGAGCGCGCCTGGGAGCAGGTGGTGCTCCGTCATCCGATCCTGCGCACCGCTTTCTACTGGCAGGACCTCGCAAGGCCGCTCCAGGTGGTCTATCGCGAGGTGGCTTTGCCCTGGGAGCGGCTCGACCTGCGGGGGCTGCCCGCCGCGGAGCAGAAGGTGCGGCTGGCGGCTTTCCTGCGCGAGGACCGGCGGCAGGGGTTCGATCCCGCCCGGCCGCCGCTCCTCGGGCTGGCGCTGATCCGGCTCGACGAGCAGAGCTACCGCTTCGTCTGGAGCCACCACCACCTGGTCCTGGACGGCTGGTCGATCC
>JBKKAU010000459.1:0-5179 GCA_046714475.1 Thermoanaerobaculia bacterium | reverse complement strand
GCCGAAGAGGGTGCCGCGGTCGTAGACCAGGTTGAACTCGACATAGCGGCCGCGCCGGTAGAGCTGGAACTGGCGCTCGCGCTCGCCCCACGGGGCGTCGCGGCGCCGCTCGACGATCGGCAGGTAGGCGGGCAGGAAGTGGTCGCCGACGCTCCGCAGGAAGTCGAAGCAGCGCTCGAACCCCCACTCGTTGAGGTCGTCGAAGAAGAGCCCGCCGATGCCGCGCGGCTCGTTCCGGTGGACGAGGAAGAAGTACTCGTCGCACAAGCGCTTGAAGCACGGGTAGACGCCGGCGCCGAACGGCTCGCAGGCGGCGCGGGCGGTGCGGTGCCAGTGGACCGCGTCCTCCGCGAAGCCGTAATAGGGGGTCAGGTCGAAGCCGCCGCCGAACCACCAGACCGGGTCGTGCCCCGCTTTCTCCGCCGAGAAGAGGCGGACGTTCATGTGCGTGGTCGGGACGTAGGGGTTCCGCGGATGGACGACCAGCGACACCCCCATGGCCTGGAAGCTCCGTCCCGCGAGCTCCGGCCGCTGGGCGGTGGCCGAGGCGGGCAGGCCCGATCCGAAGACATGGGAGAACCCGACTCCCGCCTGCTCGAACACCGCCCCCTCCCGCATCACCCGCGACCGCCCGCCACCCCCCTCGGCCCGTTCCCACAGATCCTCCTGGAAACGCTCCGATCCGTCCGCCGCTTCGAGGGCGGCGCAGAGGCGGTCCTGGAGGGATTGGAGGTAGGCCTTGACGGCGGCGGTGTCCATGGATAGCTAGAGGAGATCCAGGAACTCCTGCACGGTTAACCCGGAATGATGGATCAGGGAACGTAGAGTCCCGATCGACAGCTCTCGATGCTGGGGGACTGACAGGTTGACTCGAACCTCAGCCTTGACCAGGACTACGTGGCTCCCGACCTGCCCCAGGCGGCGCCAGCCGGCCTTCTCAAAGGCCCTGACCGCTTCCTTCCCCGAGATGTTGGCCAGGCGGACCAAGGGCTCTCAGACAGCGACCAGGACGACGGGTTGCTCAGGGAGCTCGGCCAGAGCCTTTTGATCCTCCGCCCAGAGCCAGGCGGTGATCGCCTCTCGAATGTTCTCGAGCGCCTCTTTCTCATCCTCTCCCTGCGAGACACAACCAGGAAGGGCGGGGCACTCCGCGACGATCCACCCATCCTCGGCTTGGGTCAATGTGACATGGAAGATCATCGCTTCTCCTTTCCTACTCCCCCGCCTCCGCCCGGATCGGGAACAGCTCGGCCTGGCGGCGGTCTTCGGGGGAGATGGGGACGGGGTAATTGCCGGTCCAGCAGGCGGTGCAGTAGCTGTCGCGCGGGCCGCTGACCGAGGCGAGCATGCCGTCGAGCGACAGGTAGGCAAGGCTGTCCGCGCCGATGAACTGGCGGATCTCCTCGACGCCGTGGTGCGAGGCGATCAGCTCGTCCCGGGTCGGCGTGTCGATCCCGTAGTGGCAGGGCCACTGGGTCGGCGGCGCCGAGATGCGCACGTGGACCTCGGCGGCGCCGGCGTCGCGCACCATGCCGACGATCTTGCGCGATGTCGTGCCGCGCACGATCGAGTCGTCGATCAGCACCACCCGCTTGCCCGCGATCAGCTCGCGCACCGGGTTGAGCTTGACCTTGACCCCGAAGTGGCGGATCGCCTGCCGCGGCTCGATGAACGTCCGGCCCACGTAGTGGTTGCGGATCAGCCCGAACTCCAGCGGCAGCCCCGACTCGCGGCTGTAGCCGATGGCGGCGAAGAGGCCGCTGTCCGGCACCGGCACGACGGCGTCGGCCAGCGCCGGCGCCTCGCGCGCCAGGCTCGCCCCCATCTTGAGGCGCGTCTGCGACACCGCGTCGCCGAAGACCTTGCTGTCCGGCCGGGCGAAATAGACGTGCTCGAAGATGCAGCGCGCCGGCGGCTCCGAGCCCGCACCTGGCAGGAAGTAGCTCTCGACCTTGCCGTGGCGCGCCACCACCACCTCGCCGGGCGCCAGCTCCCGCACCGGCTTCGCCTCCAGCAGGTCGAAGGCGCAGCTCTCCGAGGAGAAACAGGGGCAGCCGTTCAAGTCGCCCAGGACCAGCGGCCGAAAACCGTTCGGGTCGCGCGCCGCGATCAGGCAGTCGTCGGTGACCATCAGCAGCGAGTACGCCCCCCGCACCTGCTCCAGGGCCACCATGAAGGACTCGACCACGTCGCGCCGCGGGTTGCGCGCCATCAGGTGGAGGATGACCTCGGTGTCGCTGGTGGTCTGGAAGATCGCGCCCTCGGCCTCCAGCCGGTTGCGGATCTCGGCCGGGTTCGTGAGGTTGCCGTTGTGGACGATGCCGAGCGGTCCCATCGAGGTCTTGACCACGATCGGCTGCGCGTTGGCGATGACGCTCGTGCCCGCCGTCGAGTAGCGCGTGTGGCCCATCGCCCGGCGGCCGGGCAGACGCCGGATCACCTTCTCCGGGAAGATGTCCGAGACGTGACCCATGCCGCGCTCCAGGTGGAGCTGGGCGCCGTCCCAGGAGACGATGCCGGAGCTCTCCTGGCCGCGGTGCTGCAGGGCGTAGAGCCCCAGGTAGGTCAGGTTGGCCGCGTCGTCACAGCTGTCGATGCCGAAGATTCCACACATGGCGCGAGCTCACAGAGGGTGATGCCGGTCCCGGCGCCGGGTCGGCGGCTCCACCTTCAACGGGCGGTCGGTACCTAAAATTCTCGAAACCCAATAGACCAGGACCCCGGCGGCGATCCCCCACGCCGCGGCCTTCTTCTTGCCGCTCTTGTTGCCCTTGTCTCCCTTGTCTCCCTTGTCTCCGGTATCGTCCTTTTTCATAGCCCCAGCGCCTTGGGCAAAGCCGTCGCCCAGATTTCGCGCAGACCCGCGACCCGGGCGCGCAGCAGGCCGCCGCCGGCCCGTACCACCAGCTCCTCGCCGCCGACTTCGCCGATCTCGGCGGCCGGCACCCCGGCCTCCTCGGCGGCGCGCAGCACCCTGTCGAGCGCGGCCGGCGGGCAGGCGACCACGGCCCGGCCCTGGCTCTCGGAGAAGAGGTCGGCCCCTTCGACCGGCGCCTCGACGGTCGCGCCCAGGCCACGGCCGAAGCAGGCCTCGGCGAGCGCGATCCCCAGCCCGCCTTCGGACAGGTCGTGCGCGGTGTGGATCAGCCCCTTCCCGGCCAGCTCGCGCAGCAGCCGGGCGAGCGCCAGCTCGGCGGCGAGGTCCACCGCCGGCGGCCGGCCCTGCTCGACGTCGTGGAGGAGCCGCAGGTAGGCCGAGCCGCCGAACTCCGAGCGGTCGCGGCCGAGCAGCACGACGCGGTCGCCGGCCCCGCGCCAGGACGCCTCGGGCAGGTTCACGAGGCTCGGCACCACGCCCACCATGGCGACCGCCGGGGTGGGAAGGATCGAGCGCCCCTCGGTCTCGTTGTAGAAGGAGACGTTGCCCGAGATGACCGGCACGCCCAGGGCGCGGCAGGCGTCGGACATGCCGCGGATCGCCTCGCGGAACTGCCAGGAGACCTCGGGGTTCTCGGGGTTGCCGAAGTTCAGGCAGTCGGTGAGGCCCACCGGCTCGGCGCCGACGCAGGCGAGGTTGCGCGCCGCCTCGGCCACCGCCTGCGCGCCGCCGGTCCGCGGGTCGAGCCGGCAGTAGACCGGGTTGACGTCGCAGGTCATGGCGAGCCCCGAGGGGGTGCCCTTGAGCAGCAGCACGGCGGCGTCGCCGCCCGGCCCCTGGACCGTGTTGGTGCGCACGGTGTGGTCGTACTGGCGCCAGATCCACTCCTTGCTCGCCAGCTCCGGGGTGGCCAGCAACCGTTCCAGTGCCTTGGTGAGGTCGTCCGGCTGCGGCACCTCGGGAGCGCGCTGGCGCTCGGCGAGGTCGGCCGGCGGCTCGGCGGGGCGGCGGTAGACCGGCGCCTCTTCGGTGAGCGGCCGGATCGGGATGTCCGCCGCCACCTCGCCGCGCCAGGTGAGCACGGCGCGGCCGGTGTCGGTGACCTCGCCGATCGGCGCCACCTCCAGGCCCCAGCGGCGGAAGACGCGGACCAGCTCCTCCTCCCGGCCCTTCTTCGCCACCAGGACCATGCGCTCCTGCGACTCGGAGAGCATCATCTCGTAGGGGGTGAGACCCGGCTCGCGCAGCGGTACCCGGTCGAGATCGAGGTTGAGGCCGGTGCCGCCGCGCCCGGCCATCTCGAAGGTCGAGCTGGTCAGGCCGGCGGCGCCCATGTCCTGGATCGCCACGATGGCGCCGGTCCGCATCGCCTCGAGGCAGGCCTCGAGCAGCACCTTCTCGGTGAACGGGTCGCCCACCTGGACGGTCGGCCGCTTCTGCTCGCTCTCGGCGCTGAACGACTCGGAGGACATCGTGGCGCCGTGGATGCCGTCGCGGCCGGTGCGGCTGCCGGCGTAGAGGACCGGGTTGCCGGCGCCGCTCGCCCGGGCGTGGAAGATCTGGTCGCGCCGGGCGACTCCCAGGGCGAAGGCGTTGACCAGGATGTTGCCGTTGTAGCCGCGGTGGAACCCGGTCTCGCCGCCGACGGTCGGGATGCCGACCGAGTTGCCGTAGTTGCCGATGCCGCGCACCACGCCGTCGATCAGGAAGCGCATGCGCGGCGCGTCGATCTCGCCGAAGCGCAGGGCGGCCATGCAGGCGATCGGGCGCGCCCCCATGGTGAAGATGTCGCGCAGGATGCCGCCCACGCCGGTCGCCGCGCCCTGGTAGGGCTCGATGAAGCTCGGGTGGTTGTGGCTCTCCATCTTGAAGACGGCGACCCAGCCGTGGCCGACGTCGACCACGCCGGCGTTCTCGCCCGGCCCCTGGAGGACGCGCGGCCCCTCGGTGGGGAACTCCTTGAGGTAGACCTTGGAGGACTTGTAGGAGCAGTGCTCGGACCACAGGGCCGAGGTGATGCCGAGCTCGGTCCAGCTCGGGTCACGCCCGAGGATCCCCCGCAGGCGCTCGTACTCCTCCGCGGTCATCTTGTGCCGCTTCAGGAGCTCCGGCGTGGCGCGGACGGTCTCTTCCTGGAGCGTCGTCATCGCACGGCCCCCGCTTTTCCAAGAAGGCTCGTGCCTCCGACCTCCACGGCGCTCGCGAAGAGGGCGAGGCCGTCCGTGTTGCCGAGCACCCCCTCGGAGCAGCGCTCCGGGTGGGGCATCAGGCCGAGCACGTTCCCCTGGGCGTTGCAGATGC
>JBKKAU010000458.1:0-2392 GCA_046714475.1 Thermoanaerobaculia bacterium | reverse complement strand
GGTAATGTAGTGGGCGGGGGTCATGGGGGCGCATACGATGTAGTCTATCTCGCCCGCCTCCATGCCGGGGGCGGCCAACGCCGCCGGGGCCGCCTGGGCGCCCAGGGGGGACGACCCGGTCCCGGGGTGGACGTAATAACGGGTGACGACGCCGCTGCGCTCCCGGACCCATTCGTCGTTGGTCTCGATGATACGGGACAGCATGTGGTTGTCGACTTCGAGCGGGGGGATGGCGACGCCGGTCCCCGCAAGCACGGCACGAGCCTCGGTCATCTCATGCTCCTCAATGGAACGCCAGGACCCTAGGATCCCGGCGGCTGCAGGCGCACGCGCGGATCGGACAGGTCGCGCGGCACGTAGGTCACGGTCAGGTCGCCGCGCCGGGTAAAACGATAGCGGCCCACCGGACGCCGGCCGTCGAGCCCCGCGGGAGCGTCGGAGCCGTAGACCCAGACCTCGATCGGCGGATCGTTCTGCATCGGGGGCACCTCGAAGTCGACCTTGCCGGGCGCGCCATAGAGCACGTAGATCGTGCCCCGGTCGGTCCGGCGGCCGAGATAGCCGGCCTCGCTGTACAGGCGGTCGGCGTCGGCCGCCCTCTCTTCGAACGCCTCGCGCAGGGGGTTGCCCGGCTTGTCGGGCGCGGCGTCGCGGCGGGCCCAGAACTGTTCGATGAACGCTTCGGCCTGGCCGTCGTCCCGGATCTGCAGGTATTCGTCGACCTCCTGGGGCGTGGCGAGGCGCGAGACCGGTCCCACCAGCCAGCTCGACCGCTCGACGCCGAGGAAGGGGTTGAGGAGCTCGGCGAACGTCCGGCTCGGGGTCCCCGTGCCGCCGCCGGCGCAGGCAAAGGCCAGGAGCGCGAGCCCGCAGACGGCGGACAGGCGCGAGGATCTACGGGGAATGACGGAGCAGGTCAAGGAACTCCTCTCGAACCGGTCGCTGGTGGAAGATGCCGCGCAGAGCGGAGGTCACGGTCAACGCCCCGGGTTTCTTGACGCCCCGCATCTCGACGCACAGGTGCCGCGCCTCGATGACCACCATGGCGCCGAGCGGCTGGAGCTTCTCTTCGAGGAAGGTCACCACCTGCTCGGTCAGGCGCTCCTGGAGCTGCGGGCGCTTGGCGTAGAACTCGAGGATGCGGGCGAACTTGGAGAGGCCCAGGATGCGGTCGCGCGGGATGTAGGCGATATGGGCGTGGCCGTAGAAGGGGACCAGGTGGTGCGCGCACATGGAGTAGAAGGGGATCTGCTTCTCCATCACCATGTGGCTGTAGCCTTCCTCGTTCGGGAAGGTCGTGACCTTGGGCTCGGCCCCCTCCTCCAGCCCGTGGAACATCTCCAGGTACATCTTGGCCACCCGCAGGTCGGTCTCGGCCAGGTTGGGGTCTTTCAGGTCCAGCCCGAGCGACGTCAGGATGCCGCGCACATGGTGGGCGATGCGGTCGAGCTTCCGCTGCTGGTCCTCGTCCAGCTCGGTCAGGGCCACCGGCGGCACGTGCTCGGGGACGATCACTTCGGGATCGCGACTCATCGGCTCGCTCCTCGCTGACACGTCAAAGGTCGGTCCAGCGGAGCCCTATCCTACAACAGCCCTCGGAGGGCGACCCGGCCCGGCTCTTGCAATCCTCCATCCCTGGACAGGGACTTTGACCCTCACCGTGTAAAAGGAGGAAATAGCATGAAAGCACGCGACATCATGACCGAGAACCCCGCCTGCGTCACCCCCGAGAGCACCGTCCAGGAGGCGGCGCGGCTGATGGAGAGCCAGGACGTCGGCAGCCTGCCGGTCGTCGAGAGCTCGAGCTCCAAGCGCCTGGTCGGCGTGGTGACCGACCGCGACCTGACGATCCGCGTCCTGGCGCGCGGCGAGTCCGGCAGCACCCAGGTCCGCAACGCCATGTCGAGCGACGTCCAGTGCGCCCGGCCGGAAGACAGCCTGGACGACGTCGAGAGCACCATGGGACGGCATCAGGTCCGCCGCCTGCCGGTGGTCGACGAGCAGAACCGGGTCCTGGGGATGATCGCCCAGGCCGATCTCGCCCGCGAGCGCAAGGCGGTCGGCGAGAAGGACTTCGCCAAGGTCATCGAGAAGATCTCCGAGCCCGCCGGCGTCCGGTAGGCCTGCCCCACCCCTCCGGGGCCGGACCCATAGGCGCTGACTTTGGCCGGCTCGGGGGGAAAAGGACGAAAAGGACTTCAAGGACGACAAGGACTCCACGGTTTTCTGATCCTTGGAGTCCTTGCTGTCCCTGCTGTCCTTCATGGTAAGTATCCCCCGGCAGAGCCGGGGGCTTTAGGTTGTGAGCCGCTCAAAGCGGCTGGAAGGGGTCGCTAACGCGACCCCTCAGGGTTTGTGCCACCGTTCCGGTGGCAGGTCATCGCCATAGCCC
>JBKKAU010000457.1:0-16878 GCA_046714475.1 Thermoanaerobaculia bacterium | reverse complement strand
GCGGCGTCGGCGTCGGCGTCGTTGGCGAGCACGGCGACCGTCACCGGGGCCCTGCCGGTGACGGTGGTGGAGTCATCGCCGGCGACCGGGGGGTCCGGCGCCGGCGTGACCGTGACCTGGACGGTCGCCGTGTCGGTGCCTCCCTTGCCGTCCGTGATCGTGTAGCGGAACGAGTCGGCGCCGTGGAAGCCCGCGTTCGGACGGTACCGGAAAGTGCCGTCGGAATTGCGGCTCACCTCGCCCTTGCCGGCCGGACCGCTGGAGTCGACGGCGATCGCGTCGCCGTCCGGGTCGGAGTCGTTGGGGAGGACCGCGACGTCGACCGAGCCGTCCTCGGCGACCGTCGCCGCGTCGTCGGCGGCGACCGGCGGCCGGTTCGGCGGCAGAAACTCCTGGCCGATGCGGTAGGTGCAGGTGCCGGTGCCGGTGTCGGCGGTCAGGGTGGCGGCCACGAGGTGGCGCTGCGCCAGGATCTCCAGGCCGCTGAACTCGGCCCCGGCGGCGAACCGGGGAGACCCGGGCACGGCCTGGGCGAACCGGTCCGCGCTCAGGGTCACCGTCACCTGGTCGGCCGCGAAGTCGAAGCTGCCCGGCAGACCGGAGGCGATCGTAGTGTTGTCGTCCAGCGCGAGCGAGAAGCTCTGCGCCAACGCGTCGCGTTGGGCCCGCACCTGATACCGCGCCCCGGCGTAGTTGAAGTAGAAGCGGAAGAAGTGACCGGTACCGCCGGACGGCGGCGTCGCCTCGATGTCCGCCACCTGGATATGGAAGGTGAGGCTCTCGGAGGCGGCGTCCCAGGTCAGCCGTCCTTCGGTCACGTCCAGCGACGGCTCGGTGGGGGCCGGCGTGCCGGCCACGACGTGAAGCCCGGTCGCGTCGCCCTCGGGGTCGTTGACCTGCGGCAGGTCGTTGTCGCAACGCACGGTCTGGTCGTCGGGGGTGTAGACGGTCAGCGAGGACGCTCCCAGCTCCCGGTTGAGGATCCAGATCTCGAGCGCCCCGCCGTCGGCGTTGCCGCGCGCCTGGTCGTCGAACATGTGGTCGATCGGGCCGTCAGGGTTCAGCGGCACCTGGGTGTAGCGTTCGCGCAGGGCGTCCCAGCTATAGGGCGCGGTGCCGTGGTTGCAGGGCGTGAGCGTGGGGTTGCGGTCGAGCTCGGTGAGCAGCCAACGGCCCGCGAACTCGCCGGTGTTGTGCATGATCGAGCCGTCCCACTCCAGATTGGTGCAATCGGAGTCGGTGGTCGGCAGCGGGTAGAGGTCGGGCGCGTTGAAGGCGTAGTGCAGCATCTCGTGCGTCGAGATGTAGCCGAAGTGGAGGTCGTCCTCCCACGGCACGACGAGCTGACCAAGGCGGCCGACGTAGAACGAGATACAGGCATTGTCGATCGACCAGCCGCCATAGGTGTGGCTGTCGAACGGCACGGTCGTCTGGATCAGGACGTCCGCCAGGCTGCTCCGCTGCGGATCGCAGGCCGGGGCGTTGAAGGGCGGGTTCACCGGGTAGTCGAGGATCGTGTCGGTAATCAACACCCGTCCCAGGCGGGCGTAGCCGTCGAGCGCGTCGTAGAGCCGCTCGGCGAAGACGTTGATCCCGGCGGCGATGTCCTCGAGCGCCTGGTCCGCCGGGATGTCCGGCGGCAGCGACTGGAGGTCGAGCTGGACGAGCAGGTCGAGCTCGTAGGCGCCGCCGTTCCAGTCGTTGTAGGCGTTGACGGCGCGGAAGCTGCCGATCGCGGAGCGCTGCCCGGTCAGGATGTCCTCGACCTGGTAGTAGTAGGTCTGGCCGGTCTGGACCTGCGCCACCGCCATCTGGGCCGTGTCGGGCTCGCCCGCGATCGGAGTGACGCTCTGGGTCAGCGCCTCAGGGCTCGTCCCGTAGTGGACGACGCCCGACACCGGCTGCTTCGCGTCCCAGGCGAAGACCGCCCGGAAGCCTGTCTTGGTGGCGAAAGCCAGTGTCCGGTTGAAGATAGCCTCCTGGGCCGCCGCTGGACCCGAGGCCAGCAGCGTCAGCGCCAACATCCAGCCATAAAGACATCTCTTTCGAGACTCCATAGCTCTTGTCTCCTCTCATCCAGAAGTGGAATGAACATGGTAGTGATACTACTACACCTATTTGGGTGCGGTGACTCCGCAAAAGGGGACAAGCGAGATCGACGAGCTTGGCTCCGTGGATCAAAAGGCGGAGGTCGGGGGGGCGGGAGTCGGTTCCCTCTGGATACGTGCGCCGGCCGGCCGGGTTTCCTGGAGCAGGTGCTCGATGGAGCCGGCGTAGTAGCGCAGCAGCGTCATCTCCTCCGGCCGCGCCGTGTACAGGCCGTCGCGCGCCTCGGCCAGATGGCGCAAGGTGAGCGTCCGCAGACCGGCCACGATCGCGTAGTCCTGGTCGCGGCGCGGGATGTAGACGTGGGCGCCAGCGGCTTCGAGCTCGTTGATCAGGCTGTGGGCTCGCGCCTTGAGGTCGAGCTCGCTCAGCGGCGCCGCCCCCTCGGTCTCGAAGCGGCGGACGAAGACCGTGGCCACCAGCGGCACCGGCAGCACCGGGATGAGCTCGCCGATGCGGTCCATCAGCCAGCGCCCGAGCCGCTCCATCTCGATGGCGCGCGCCTCTTTGGGGAGTGACAGGAAGTCGACGCCGTTCTCGGAGATGTAGCGGCGGATCGACAGCGGCGTCCCGAAGTTGACGCAGGCGTAGCCGAAGCGGTGCCAGCGGCTGCGCAGCATCAGGAGGAGGTTGCGCAGTACGAAGCGTGCGGTGGTGCGGGCGGCGAAGAGCGGCCCCCGCCCCTGAGCAGCGGCCCGGACGTCCGGCGGTCCGACGTCCAGCAGCAGGGTCCGGTCCTCCAGCACCCGGTCGTAGTTGATCCCCACCGGGATGAACACCAGGTCGCGTTCGCCCCGGGGGTCGAAGCCGCGCAGCATGTAGTCGAGCAGGCCGAGCTTGGGCGGGCGCAGGCGGCCGTCGCGCGACAGCCCGCCTTCGGGGTAGACCGCCTGGGTCACCCCGGCCGAGGTCGCCATGTGGATGTAGCGCTCCAGCACCCGGCGGTAGAGCGGATTGCCCGAGCCACGCCGCACGAAGTAGGCGCCGGTGGCGCGGATCAGCGTCTGGAGCGGCCAGATGCGCGCCCATTCGCCGACGGCATAGGAGAGCGCCGTGCGGTCGGCGGCGAGGTAGGAGACCAGCACGTAGTCCATGTTGCTGCGGTGGTTCATCAGGAAGACGACGGACGAGGCTGGGGCCACCGCGGCGAGTCCGGCCTCGTCCGAGAAGCCCAGCCGGACGCGGTAGAGGAAGCGCGCCACCGCGCGCGACAGCCAGTAGCCGATCCGGAAATAGAAGTAGGCGTTGAAGGCGGGGACGATCTCCCGGGCGTAGCGTTCGACCTGGGCCATGACCACTTCACGCGGCATGCCCTGTTCCGCGGCGTGGGCCTCGGCTGTCTCGATTACCTTGGGGTCGTAGAGGAGCCGGTCGATCAGGACCCGCCGCCGGGTGCGCTGGAACGGCTGGATGCGCAGCCGGAGCCGGGTGTTCAGCTCGTCGATGACGCGGTTGACCCGCCGGCCCAGGTACCAGCGCACGCTCGGCATGAGCAGCCGGTCGAGCGCCGCCCAGGCGGCGAGCACCGCGAGCAGGGCCACCAGCCAGACGGGGAGGGTCACGCTGCCGTTCATAGGAGAAAATTCTTCCCCGATCATACTCTCTGTCTCGAAATGGGCCGCCGCGGCAACACATCAAGTAAGAGGACGCTATGCCGAGGATTCATCCCAAGCCTGACGTGGTGCAGGGGCTGATCCGGCTTTTGCCGGAGGGCCAGCGCCGCGTCCTGCGCCATACGCGCGACTGTCCGTTGTGCCGCTCGCGGGCGAGGAGCGAGCTTCCGACTCCCCGTCCGGCGGTCCGCGTGGAGCCGCGGGAACAGGGGCGGCTCCTCCTCTGGGACCGTTCCGAAGACGGGTACGGCATTGCGGTCGACCGCGTCCTGCGCGGGCTGCAGGAGCGCCTGTCCGGCGCCGCGAGGGAGCAGGCGGCGGCGCCGGTGCTGCTCGCCGAGCTGACTAGGCACCCTGCCGCCCGGCGGACCATGCTGCCGCGCAACAGCGCGCGTTTCCGCATCCTGGCCCTGGTCAACGCCATCCTCCAGGCCAGCCGCGAGGCGACCAGCAAGGGCGCGCAGCAGAGCCAGGAGTGGGCCGAACTGGCCCTGGAGCTCGCCGACATGCTCGACCCGGAGCGGTATGGCGTACAGGTGATCGAGGACGCGCGGGCGCGCTCCTGGGCGGCGATCGCCAACGCGCGGCGGATCGCCGGCGATTTCCTGGGAGCCGAGCAGGCTTTCCGGGCGGCCGAGGCCCACCTGCGACAGGGGACGCGCGACCCCCTGGAGCGTGCCCAGGTGCTCGCCTATAAGGCATCGTTATACCGGGCGCAGAGCCGGTATGGCGAGGCGGTGAACCTATTCCGGCGGGCGCTCTCCATCTGGCTCTGTGCGGGAGAGGCACAGCGGGCCGCCGAGTCGGTCATCGCCTGGGGCCTGCTCTGCGAGGAGAGCGGTGACATCGACCAGGCGATCCGGCTTTTACGCGAGGCCGATCCCCTGATCCGGCTACGGGTCGATCCCCGTCTCGCACTCACGCTCCGTCATAACTTGATCCTCTGCTTGCTGGAAGCGGGAAAGATACGGGAGGCACGGGTGCTTCTCGACCGCAGCCGTGACCTCTACCAGCAGGCGAGGAACCCGGGCTTCGAGCTGCGGCGTAAGTGGCTGGAAGCTCGGATCGTCTGGGAGCTGGGTGATCTGGCCGAAGCGGCGGGCCTGTTGGAGCAGGTGCGTGAGGAGCTCGCCCACCAGCGCAACGGTTATGACATGGCGCTGTGCTCTCTTCATTTGGCTCTGGTCTACGGTCAGTTAGGGAGGACCGGTGAAGGAAGACGCCCAGCAGGCGAGGCGTTGTTCCTCTTCCGATCCTTGCAGGTCTCACACGAAGCTCTGGCCTCCCTCATCATCTATCTTCAGACCTCCGCCGCCGAGCCGCGGTCAACGTAGCGCGAAGGAGAACCGGGGGAGGGCCTCGGCCACCTGGCGCTCGTACTCTTCCGCTTCCACCCGCTCGCGCAGCCGTTCGCCGACCGGCAGCACCATGGGGGTGGGCTGCCATTGAAATGGTTGTCCGGTGCTCGCGTCCGACAGCTTCCCGTCGGCCACGCTCTGTGAGGCCTTGGCCAGGGAGAGCCCCTCCAGCGCGGCCTGCAGAGCGCGCATCCGCGCCTCTTCTACAGGGTCCAGAAAACGCATGAACTTGCGGCCTCGCGTCGCGGTATGGAACCAGGCGGGCACCAGGAGAATGCCGTCCAACTGCAGCCGGTCGCAGACCAGGACCAGCAAGGCGACGATCTCCTGGAGCAGGCCCAGGCCGGGGAAGCGCTGGCCCGGCAGGCGGGGCCGGTCGAAAGTGAACTGGGCGCGCGGGTTCTGGAGCTGGAGCCATTCGATCCGGAGCAGGGCCAGGTCCGGAACCTCCCGCCGGTCGATCCGCAGCCGCAGCTCGACCAGGAGCTCGGTCCTGTCAGGCTTGCCGAAGATGCGCAGCGTGTCCCCCGACGGGTTCTCCAGGTCGAGCTCCAGGGCGGGCTGCGCGAAGCCGCGGGAGCGCAGCTGGTCGAGAAAGCCGGTGCGCTCCAGGGCGAGCTCCAGGCCTTGGAGGGAGTAGTAGCCGAGCAGGCGGCGCGGCCGCCGGAGCACGCCGGTCGACAGCCCCAGATCCTCGGCGGTCAACCCCCAGTCGTCGCCATCGGGCTCGCCGGTCAGCTCGCGCTCGCCATAAGTCCTGGCGACCTGCCGATAGCGTCTGAGGGTCGCCTCCTCGGTGCTGGGGGGCTCCAGCGGCCGGCCATGGATCAAGGTGGAGAAAAAGCGCGCGCTGTAGCGCCAAGCCCGCTGGCCATAGCCGCCGGCGAGCGCGATGGCCAACGGGACCTTGCGCGGACCGCCGCGGACGCAGGAGACGACGAAGCGGTCCCGTTCGAGGAGGCCCCGGGCCGAAACCTTCCAGTTGCCGATCGCGTCGTCGGCCGCCGGATCGCAGCCGGCGAGATAGACCACCAGCTCCGGGCGGAAGCTCTCGAAGACCGGCGGCAGGTGCTCCCGAAGCGCGGCGAGATAAGCCTCGTCCTCCACGGCGTCGCCGAGCTCCAGCACCGTCGACGCCACCGCGTCCAGGGCCGCGTCCTGATTGGTCTGGTTGTGGATGGAGAAGGTGTGGACCGTCGGGTCGCGGGCGAAGATCGCGCGGTTGCCGTCGCCGTCGTGGAGGTCGAGGTCGACGATCAGGATCGGACCGGCGAAGCCGCCGGCGCGCAGATCGGCGATCGCGACCGCGACGTCGTTGAAGACGCAGAGCCGCTCCCCACGGTCGGCGAAGGCGTGATGGAGCCCGCCACCGAGATTGACGGCGATGCCGCCGGAGCCCAGGACGAGACGGGCGGCGAGTAGAGTCCCGCCGGTCATGGTCCGCTGCCCTTCGAAAACCCGCTCGGCGAGGTGCTCGGACAGCTCCAGGCCGACGATCGATGTGAGCGCGCCCGGCCGGTTCAGGGAGTCGAGGTACTCGTCGGTATGGACCCGGCGCAGGAGCCGGAACGAAGCGGCGATGGGCTGGTGGAGGGCGCGCCGGCCCAGCAGGCCCGCCTCGTCGAGGAAGGAGAGGATGCGCTCGCCGCGCAACGGGTCGTACGTGGTGCCGGGCAGCTCGATCGGATAGCGCCGGCTGTAGACCAGCTCCAGCCTGCGCCGGCCGGTAAGGCCCGCCAACCGCCGCTGGCCGCGCCGCAGCGTCCTGGTCCAGGGCCAGGTGGGGGATCGCACCCGCTCAGCTTAACAGGGTGTCTTACTGTTGTACGATGAACGGGAGGTCGCACAAATGTCCGCCACAGCCAAAGCCATTCGAGTCTCGCCGGAGTTGGAGCGCGAGATCGAACGGGAAGCCAAGCAGAGCGGCAAGTCCTGGTCGGAGACAACCTCGGAGCTGCTCGAGGAGGCGCTCCGGATGCGCCGTGTCCCTGGCGTCGCATTTGCCGAGGGACCTTCAGGTCGCCGGGCGGTGGTGGCCGGCAGCGGCCTCGATGTCTGGGAGGTCATCTCCACCTGGAAGCATGGCGGCGAGGATTTCGAGGATTTAAGACGGAATTATCCGTGGCTGACCGAAGGACAACTCCGTGCCGCTCTTGCCTACTACGATCTCTATCCCGAGGAGATCGATGCCCGCCTTTCCATAGAGGCGAGATGGACCCCTGAGCGGGTTCGCCGTGAGCTGGAATCCGCGATGTCGCGGAAAGGCTCGCGGCAGGATTGATGCGCTTCCTCCTGGATGAGGATCTCAGCCCGAAGGTGGCTGAGATCGCCCGCGGGCTGGGTCTCGACGTTGTCAGCGTCCATGAGTTGGACCGCCGGGGCCTTGCCGATCCCGAGCAACTCCGATTCGCCGCTGCCGCTGGGCGGATTCTGGTGACCCGCAATCGCGACGACTTCATCCGCCTCACGGTGACCTTCTACGAAGAAGGGGAGCCCAGCGCGGGCGTCCTCATCGTGCCCCACAGCCTGCCCAATCAATACGCCGAGCGGATCGCTCATGCATTGAAACGTTGGAACGAGGGAAAGGAACCAGGAGAGGAGCCGATCCCCTACCTCGTGGATTTCCTCGCCTCCTGAACCGTCCTCTACTTCATCCGCACCCACGTCGCCCCCCAGCCGCCGGCTTCGGCGGGGAGGTCTCCGAAGGATTCGACGCGCGGGTCGCGGCCCAGGAGCGTGCGTACGGTCTGGCGCTGAACGCCGATCCCCTTGCCGTGGATGATCCGCAGCTCGCGCAGCCCCTTCTCATAGGCGGCGTCCAGGTACTCCCGTACCACGTCGGCGACCTCCGGCGGCCGGAAGCTGTGGAGGTCGAGCACGTCGGTGATCGGCAGCTCGATCAGCTCCTCGATCTCGGGCTCGTCGGGCTCGTCCTCCTCCAGCTCTTCGTCCATGCCGCCTACCGAAACAGCTTCAGGAACACCAGGTAGAGCACGAACCCGTCGTCCGGGCCGGCGACCGGGACGCCGAGGTCGAGGTTGATCAGGGTCTGCCAGGGGCCCATGAAGGAGCCCTGGAGCCCGACGCCGCCCAGCAGCTCCTGGTCGAGCCCGGAGTCCTCGTCGGTCGCGAGAGCGGCGTCGCCCACCGCTTCGAGCCGCAGGAACTCGCCGATCTCGAAACCGTAGGAGAGGTGGCCGGCGAGCACCTCGGTCGCCCGCACGCGGTTGCTCTGGTAGCCGTGGACCCGGGTGCCGCCGAAGAAGCCGAACTGGTACTTGTTGAAGCGGTCGAGGTCCGAGCCCGAGGCGTAGTCGAGCTCGAGCCCCACCTTCTGGAAGGACGGCAGGTGCCAGTTCTTGCTCGCCCGCGCCTCCCAGCGCAGGAAGTCCTTCTTGTCCTCGTCCCACTCGGGGTTGCCCGGCAGCCCCCAGAAATCCCACTCCGAGCGGAGGTTGTAGCTGCCGGTCAGCGAGAAGCCGTAGCCCGAGCGGTTGTAGCTCGCCCGCAGGTCGAACGCGTGCAGGATGTGGTCGCTCGGCACGACGAAGCCCGCGGCCGTGTCGTCGGCCGAGCCGTAGTTGAAGAACAGCAGGCTGTACTCGGCGCCGAGCTTCAGGAAGTTGCCGATCGGACGGCCGAGCTTGAAGCCGACGTTGCCGGTGCGCAGCTCGATGTCCTCCTCGTTGACCTCGTCGTCGCCGCGGTAGAGGGTATCGGTGACCGGGATGGCGAGCGCAAAGACGTCGGCGCCGGCGTCAAAACGGCTGCCGAAGAGGCGCGGCTCGGCGATGTCGGCGACCAGCAGGGCGCCGGCGAAAAAGGCGTTCACCTGCTTGCCGGTCCCCCGGAAGTCGAAGGAGAAGTAGTTGATGCCGGCCAGCGGCAGCGGGTAGTCGAGGGCGTCGTCGTAGAAGACGCCGCCCACCGCGAACAGCTTGCTGGTGTCGAAGCCCTCCTGCACCACGCGCTCCCCGGAGTCGTCCTTGATCAGGTAGCGCAGCCCCTTGTCGGTGTCGCGCACCATGGTGACGTCCGACTCGGCGACCCTCTGGCGCTGCTCGTCGAAGTCGGCCGGGTTGATCCGCACGCCGGAGAGCAGCGTCTCGCGCTCCACGACCGTCGCGGTGTTGACCACCGAGAGGATCTGCTGGGCGACGAGACGCAGCGGCAGCACGAAGCTCTGAGCCGACCACGCGGCGGGGTTGCCCTGGGCGTCGATCGGCTGGTAGTGCATGGTCTCCTCGTTGGAGATGACCTCGCCTTCATTGAGCCCCACCTGGACGGCCCGGGTGCGCAGCCGCGAGTAGATCTGCTTGTCCACCCAGACGGTCCCCTGGTAGAGCTTGCCGCCCTGCTCGGCCGCGCCGGCCGGAGCGAAGTCGACCACCCAGGCGTCGCGGTCGCCGATCCGGTCGCTGCCGCGCAGGCGGTAGCGGTACTGCCGGGAGAAGTGGATCTCCAGCGGCATGGCGGCAGCCTTCTCGGGCTGGATGAGAGGGATCTCGGGGATGGTGTCGCCCCGCCAGCGCACGCCGTTGACGAACAGCGTCTCCCAGGCCCAGTCCGAGCCGGTCTCACGGCTGAAGAAGAAAGGCCCCTGGAGCGTCGCCTCGACGGTCTGCGTGCCGGCCGCCGGCTGGAAGCGCATGTGGGTCGTGTTGGTGGCGCTATAGCGGTCGAGCCGGCGCGCCTGGGCGTCCTCGAAGGCCTGGAGCCGGCGCAGGATCTCCTCGACCGGCATCTCCCGCTCGGAGGCGACCGTCACCCTCTCCTCGACACCCTCGCGCTCGGCCGCGGTCGCCCTCTCCAACCCGAGCACCACGACCCGCTGGGGATCGGGGACGGTCAGCTCCAGGCCGCTCGCGGTCGCCTGGCCGTTGGGCGGCGCGACGCTGCCAGGCCGGTAAGGGAACCGGGTCGGACGCCGGAGATAGGGATCGTTGAAGCGCAACGTAAGCTCGCCGGCTCCTTCGCGGGCCAGGGCGATCACCCGCAGAGCCAGGTCCTTGCCGCTCACGAAGGCCCAGGCCTCGGCGGCCCCGGTCGGGACCGAGCCCGGGTCGTAGGAGAGGTCGCCCCCGAACACGCGGGCGAGGACCGCGAAGGGCGCGAGCCCGGCGGTATCGAAGCTGTAGGCGCGGAAGAGCGTCAGGTCGATGCCGCGCACGGAGGCACGGGCCGTCTCGGCCAGGACGTCCGCCGCGTCGGCCGGCTGCTCCAGGCTGTCCAGCACTACCGGCCGTCCGGGGTCCAGGCGCTCCAACGCTTCGACCATGGCGGTGAGCCGCGCCGGCTCGGCCGGCTCCAGGGCGACCGCTTCGAGGTAGGCCGCGACGTCTTCGGCATAGAGCGCCTCGAGCCGTGCCGTGTCGGCGCGCAGCGCCTGGGTCGCCACCTTCGCCTCCGTCCGGGCGCCGGTGAGCGCCACGGCGGCGCGCTTGATAAGGAAGGAGTACTCGGCGACCCAGGTGCGCTCGTCGGCGCCGGGCTCGGGCTGCCAGACCAGCTGGAACCAGGTATTCGCCGGGACCTGTCCTGCCAACGCCGCGGCTGCCCGAAGCTCCTCCTGCAGGAGGAGGGCCTGGGCAAGGGGAGCGGGGGTACGGAAGACCAGGACCAGCCACGGGGTTCCGCCTGCCTGCTCGACGGCGCGGGCCTCGGCGGCCACTGCCGCCGGGTCGATTCCCGCCGCGAGCGGCACCTCCCAGGCGACGAACAGCGGGCTCCCCGGCTCCATCTTGGGGAGCTGGCCGAGCGTCCGCGCGATGTCGGCGGGGCCGGAGGTCAGGACCGGAGCGGCGGCCACGGGCGGGAGTTGCTGCGGCTCGATCCGGACGGTGGCATCCGACGGCGGGAGCTCCGTCCCGGGCGGAACGGGCGCCGGGGCCGGGTCTCCTGGGGCGGCCGGAGTGGTCGGAGGGACGGACGGCGGCGACGGGAGCGGTACGAGCCGCACGCCCGCGCACGGCTGACAGGGAAGAGGGGCCGACCACGAAGGCGCGGCTATACCAAAGAGCAGCGAGAGGGCCAACAGTTGGGTGCGACACATGGTGCGACAGCATACCAGGGAGGAGCGGCAAAGCCATGGGCTTCATCAGAGGACTGAGGGGGGGAGCCCCGGCCGGGGCTCCCCAAGAGGGACGGGGCGAGGGCCTACTCGACCGCCGCGACCTGGTGGAGCTGTACCTGGACGGGCAGGCCCAGCTTCTCGCGCAGCTTGGCCTCGATCTCCTCGGCGAGGTCCTGGTTCTCCCGCAGGAACTGCTTGGCGTTGTCGCGTCCCTGGCCGAGGCGCAGGTCGCCGTAGGAGTACCAGGCGCCGCTCTTGACGACCAGCTTGTGCTCCACCCCGAGGTCGACGAGCTCGCCGGTCTTCGAGATCCCCTCGCCGTAGTCGATGTCGAACTCGGCCTGGCGGAACGGCGCGGCCACCTTGTTCTTGACCACCTTGACCTTGGCGCGCGAGCCGGTCACCTCCTCGCCGTCCTTGATCGAGGCGATGCGGCGGATGTCGATCCGCACCGAGGCGTAGAACTTGAGCGCCCGGCCGCCGGTCGTGGTCTCGGGGTTGCCGAACATGACGCCGATCTTTTCGCGGATCTGGTTGATGAAGATCAGGCAGGTGCGCGACTTGGAGACGATGGCGGTAAGTTTGCGCAGCGCCTGCGACATCAGGCGGGCCTGGAGGCCGACGTGCGAATCGCCCATCTCGCCTTCGAGCTCGGCCTTGGGCACCAAGGCGGCGACCGAGTCGATGACCACCACGTCGACGGCGTTGCTGCGCACCAGCATCTCGGCGATCTCCAGCGCCTGCTCGCCGTTGTCGGGCTGCGAGACGAGGAGGTTGTCGATGTCGACGCCAAGCTTTCTGGCGTACTCGGCGTCGAGCGCGTGCTCGGCGTCGATGAAGGCGGCGACGCCGCCCCGCTTCTGGGCCTGGCCCGCGGTGGACAGCGCCAGGGTGGTCTTACCCGAAGACTCCGGGCCGTAGATCTCGACGACGCGGCCGCACGGGAAGCCGCCGATGCCGATCGCGTGGTCGACGGTGATCGAGCCGCTGGAGATCGCTTCGATGGCCAGGGCCTCGCGCTGGCCGAGGCGCATGATCGCTCCCTTGCCGAACTGGCGCTCGATCTGGGAGAGCGTGCCTTCGATGGACTTCAAACGCTCCGCTTTGACATCTAATGCCATGTAGTTCTCGCTCCTTCCGGCCTCAAGGGCCTGGCACAGCTGCTCCCGGATGCTTCGCTGCCGCGGGACGGTCGCAGTCGATACCCCTCATGGTAGAGGACGGAAACGAGGCGGTCAAATCCCTTGACAGAGGCCAAAGATTGTTGGCTATAGGCTCCTCGCTTAAAATGCCGGCAGCACACTCATGCACCCGCGATCCACGCAGCTCCTCGGCCTGCTGACGCCGGCCGTCGTCTCCCTCGCGGCCCTCCTTGCCGGCTGTACGTCGGAGCTGGAGAGGGCGACCGAGCTACGCTCCCGGTACGAGGCGGAGCTGGACGGCTTCACGGTGCTCCAGGAGCCGGACGCCGCGGGACAGGTGGACCAGGACGTGGAGCTCCGGCTGCGCGTCCGCCGGCAGGGCCGCCAGGGGGAGGAGGAGCTGCCGGGGATCACTCTGGACGTGGTCCAGACCGACGCCGCCGGGCGGGACAGGCGGCGCTGGCGCGTCTGGGTGGAGTCCGGGGCGGGGGAGGCCACCCGCCGGCTCGAAGACGTCGAGTATCAGCCCGGCGACGGTTTTCGGGTCGAGGTGCGGCAGCCGGTACCGGAGGCGGAGCGCGGGGAATACCGCGAGCTCTCGCGGGCTTCCTGAAAACCAGGGCCTCCATCGTCTCAACGGATACGGGGCTTTGTACGTAAGAAAGGGTGGGATGATGGAGCCAGTTCTCGTCGAAACGGCGGACGCGCCGGGGACCGCGGAACCGATCCGGCGGTTGGAGGACAACGTCGCGCGGGTGGTCCGCGGCAAGCGCGAGGTCATCCGCATGGCGACGGTCAGCCTGCTCGCCCGCGGCCACATCCTGCTCGAAGACGTGCCCGGCGTCGGCAAGACGACGCTCGCCCAGGCGCTGGCCCGTTCGCTGGGCGTCTCCTTCCAGCGCGTCCAGTTCACCAGCGACCTGTTGCCGTCCGACATCATCGGCGTGTCGATCTTCAACCAGAAGACTCAAGGCTTCGAGTTCGTGCCCGGCCCGCTCTTCGCCAACGTCGTCCTGGCCGACGAGATCAACCGCGCGACGCCCAAGACCCAGTCGGCGCTGCTCGAGGCGATGAGCGAGCGCAAGGTGTCGGTCGAACGCAAACGCTACGCCCTGCCCGAGCCCTTCGTGGTGCTGGCGACCCAGAACCCGATCGAGTACCAGGGCACCTTTCCTCTCCCCGAGTCGCAGCTCGACCGCTTCCTGATGTCCCTCTCCCTGGGGTATCCGCCGCGGGCCGACGAAAAGGAGCTGCTGCTCTCGGGCGGCGTCGAGACCCTGCTCGAACAGCTCCAGCCGGTCCTCTCCCGGGAGGACTTGATGGAGCTGCAGCGGCAGGCGCAGCTCGTCCACGTCGTCGACAAGCTCGCCGAGTACATGCTGTCGCTCGCCGACGCCACCCGCCGCGGCGGCGACTTCCTGCTCGGCGTCTCGACCCGCGGCCTCCAGAGCCTCTTCCGGGCAGTGCAGGCGCTGGCCTTCTGCGAGGGGCGCTCCTACGCCATCCCCGACGACGTGCAGCGGCTGGCCGGCCCGGTGCTGTCCCATCGCGTGGTCCTGAAACGCGGCGCGACCGACCTGGACGGCGCCCGGAAGGCGGTCGAGCGGGTGGTGGCGGCGACGCCGGTGCCGCTGTGAGCCGCCGGCAGGGCTCGGCCCCCGAGGGGATCCGCATCACCACGGTCGGCCTGTGGTACGTGCTGCTCTCCATCCTGGTCGGGATCACCGCCACCAACACCGGCAACAACGCCCTCTATACCGTCCTCGCCGTGATGTTCGCGGTGATGATCCTGTCGGGTCTCCTGTCGCGCGGGAACGTCCGCGGGCTGGAGGTCGAGCTGGACCCGCCGGGGGAGGTGTTCGCCAACCGCCCCTTCGCGCTGGGCTTCACGCTCAGGAACCGCGGCCGGCTCTTCCCGCGCTGGTTCCTGCTCTTCACCCTCTCGCGGTCGGCCCAGCCGCTGCTGATCCCCTTCCTGCCACGGTGGGGCAAGAGCGTCGGACGGCTCGACATGATCATCCCGGCGCGCGGGCTGCAGAGCTTCCCCTATGCGCACGTGTCGAGCCTCTTCCCGTACGGTTTCTTCCGCAAGGGCGTGCGCTACCGGGTGAACCTGGAGCTGCTGGTCTTCCCCGAGATCTTCCCCGCCGGAACCCGCCGGCTGGACGAGGTCGAGCAGCTCGGCGACGAGTCGAGCCGCCGCGCGGGGTGGGGGCACGGCCTCCACGCCCTGCGCCCCTTCCACTATGGCGACGACCCGCGGGGCATCCACTGGAAGCAGACCGCCCGCACCGGCGCCCTGGTCTACATGGAGCGCGAGTCCGAGCGCACCCGGCGCCTGTCGATCCTGTTCGACAACGCGGTGGGGGAGCTGGCCGACCCGGATGAGCAGCGCCGGTTCGAGCGGCTGGTGAGCGAGGCGGCGACCGCCGCGGTCGACCACCTCGCCCGCGGCTACGAGGTCGAGCTGGTGACCCATGGCCAGATCCTCCCCTTCGCCGGCGGGCCGCGCCAGCGGCTGGCCATCCTGGAAGCCCTGGCCCTGGTCGCCTCGATCGACCGGCGCCCGCGTTCGCTGGTCTCGACCGATCCCAGGGCGGCGCAGATGCGGCTCCACCTGGAGGCGGCCACCGCCAGGCAATCGAGAGACGCGAGAGAATCCAGAGAATCCCAAGAGGTGGCGGTTTGAGCTTCGGACGCCAGAAGCGCCTGCTCCTCGGCTGGCTCGCGCTGCTCGCGCCGCTCCCCCTGCCGTTCAACGACATGGTGCTCTGGCCGGTGCTGGCGCTCTATCTGGCCGGCGTCGTCTGCTTCCTGCGGCGCGCCAGCCTCGATCCGCCGCGCTGGCTGCCGCGCTGGGCGATGAACGCCCTGGGGCTGGCCTACTTCCCGTTCTTCTTCCTGGACATCACCGCGTTTTCCCGCGGCCGGCTGGTGCAGCCGGCGATCCACCTCTGCCTGTTCGCCTTGCTGGTCAAGCTCTTCTCGATGACCCGGGAGCGCGACAAGTGGCAGACCGCGATGGGGGTCTTCTTCGTCTTCCTGGCGGCGATGGGCACCAGCGTCCATCCCGCGATCGTGCTCTACCTGGTCGCCTTCCTCGTGCTCACCCTGGTGCTCCTGGCGCGCTTCGCCTTCCTCCACGTCCTCGCCGGGTTCGGACGCGAGGACCCGGGCCTCGCCAGGCTGCCGATGCGCGGCTTCCTCTGGTCCTCGGGCCTGGGCACGCTGCTGCTCGCGGTGCCGCTCTTCGCGCTGTTGCCGCGCGTCCGCGCGCCTTTCATCGTCGGGCGTTCGCCGGGGACGGGGATGACCATGGAAGCCGCGGGTTTTTCCGACGAGGTGACGCTCGACTCGATCGGCAACATCCGCGGCAGCCGCCAAGTGGCGTTGCGGCTGCTCGACGAGGGGCGCCCCGATCCGGATCGCGAGATCCGCTTCAAGGGCGCCACGTACGACGTCTACCAGGGGGGCAGCTGGCGCCGCTCGCCGACGCGCGGCCCTCTCCAGCGCCAGCAGGGCGTCCGTTTCGTGCTGAGCCGCGCGGAGCCGGAGCGTTGGGTCAAGATCTGGCTGCGGCCGATGCGCAGCCGCAGCCTCCCGCTGCCGGTCGAAGCCGCCGTCATCGAGCCGCGGATGACCCGGCTCGATATCGACGCGGGAGGCGCCATCGCGCTGACTTTCGACCCGTTCGAGACAGTGGAGTACCGCGTCGGCCTGGCCGGCCGGCCGGTCCTGCTGGGGACCGGGCCGGGACCGGCTCCGGATCCCGCGCGCGACCTCGCGGGCGTGACGCCGCGGATCGCGGCGCTCGCCGCGACGGTGATGCGCGCGGACAGCGCCGCCGAGAAGGCCAGGCGCCTGGAACGGTATCTGATGCAGAACTACGACTACACGCTGGACTACCGGGGCCGCTCGGCCGAGACGCCGATCGAGGACTTCCTGTTCCGCTACCGCAGCGGGCAGTGCGAGTACTTCGCCTCCTCCATGGTGCTGATGCTGCGCTCCCAGGGCATCCCGGCGCGCCTGGTGACCGGCTTCCTGGGCGGCGAGTACAACCCGTTCGAGGGTTACTACATCGTCCGCGACAGCAACGCGCACGCCTGGGTCGAGGCCTACGTCCCGGACGCCGGCGGCACCGGAGCCCCGGGAGGATGGCGCGTCTTCGATCCGACGCCGCCCGCGGGACGGCCGGAGGGGGGGCAGGAGAGCTCCTGGCTGCTGGCCCAGCAGGCCTGGGACTTCATGCTGTTCCGCTGGGACCGCTACGTCCTCACCTTCGGCCTGTACGACCAGATCCGCCTGTTCGGCAGCCTGCGGTCGATGTGGTCCGATTTCTGGGGGCTCTTCCAGAAGCAGGACCGCGGCCGGGAGGAGAGCGGCCAGCCGGCGGAGACGGGCGCCGGCCAACCGTCCGAAGAGGGCTCGGGGAGCGGGCCGGGCTCGGGTCTGGAGCCGGCGGTCCCCTACCTGGTCGGGATCGCGCTGCTCGCCGCCCTCGGCGGGCTCCTCGCCTGGCGTCTGCGCTCGCCGCTCACCGCGACGGCCGCCTACCGCCGGCTGCGGCACCGGCTCGGGCGGTCGGG
>JBKKAU010000456.1:0-4706 GCA_046714475.1 Thermoanaerobaculia bacterium | reverse complement strand
GCCTCGACCAGGCGCTGGCCCTCGGTCTCGGCCGCCAGCGCCTCGACCCGGCCGGTCACGGCGCCCACCCGCGGGTCCTCGAACGGCGCCAGCAGCGCCGCCGCCCAGCCGGGATCGGCCACCGCGTCGTCATCCAGAAAGGCCAGCACGCCGCCGCTCGCCGTCCGCAACGCCCGGTTGCGGGCGAAGTCGAGCCCCGGCACCGGCTCGGCGACATAGCGGAACGCCGGGAAGGCGTTCTCGACCAGCTGACGGGTGCGGCCGTCGCCCGGAGCGTTGTCGACCACCAGGACCTCGCGCGGCGGCACGGTCTGGGCGGCCAGCGAGGCGAGGGCACGGCGGAGCTGCTCCGGCCGGTCGCGGGTGCAGAGGGCGACGGACAGCTCCAAGGCGCTCATCTCCGCCTCATCTCCAGAGGGGGCACCGCCGCCGGGGCGCCGGTCGCCTGGCGCCGCAGCCAGTCCGCGCCGCCGCCCGCGAGCCCCACCGCGTAGGCGAGCCGGGCGGCGAAGATCCAGGGCAGCATGAGGAGCGGCTCGAGCCGGCCGCAGCGCAGCCAGCAGCCGGCGGTGTGGAGGGTGTGGGCGAGGGCCAGCGGCAGGCTGGCGAAGACCAGCAGGCGCGGGTGCCGGAAGAGCGGGCTCCAGCGGCTCGTCCCGGTCTCGGCCTTGCCCTCGATGGCACTGTACCCCCATCGATAGTTGCGGCGCAGGAGGTTGCCCAGCCCCGGCCGGTTGTGGTGCAGGACGACGGCGGCCGGCTCGAACCAGATACGGACGCCCTGGCGCCGGAGCTGGGCCTGCCAGCGCAGCTCCTCGTGACCGTCCGCGACCGGCTGCTGCTCGGCGAAGCCGGAGGTCGACAGGAACGCCGCGCGGCGGACGCTCAGGTTGGCGGGCGGATGGTTCGGGACAGGACCGGCCGGACGCCGGGGGTGGACAAAATAGCTGCCGCAGTAGTGGTCGCAACGCGCGGTCGCCGGCAGCCCCTCGGGGATGTCGAGCGCGCCGCCGACCACCGCCTCGCCCGCGTCATGGGCGGCGAGCAGCGCCTCCAACCAGCCGGGGGCGGGGGCGCAGTCGGCGTCGAGGAAGACGATGGGGTCGCCGGTCGCGGCGGCGGCGCCGCGGTTGCGCGCCGCCCCGGGCGAGCCTCCGGGCTGGCCGGGGGGGAGAGCCAAGACGCGGGCTCCCGCGCCCGAGGCGACCGCGACGGTGTCGTCCGTCGAGCCGTCGTCGGCCACGATCACCTCCAGCTCGACGCCTCCGGGGGCCTGGTCGAACAGGGCGGCGATCGTCTCGCCGATCCGGTGCGCCTCGTCGCGCGCCGGGATGACCACCGAGACGCGGCGCTCCTCAAGCGGCGGCCAGGACACTGTCCACCTCCCTGTAGAGCTCGCCGACCGAGCGGACGAACGTGAACCAGCCGCACCGCTCCTCGGCGTAGACGCGGCCGGCCGCGCCGAGCCGGGCGGCGAGAGGCCGGTCCTGGAGCAGGCGCGCGATGCCGCGGGCGAGGTCCGGCGCCGGCGTGCCCGTGAGCAGCGCCCGCTCCCCGTCGAGGACGCTGCGATGGGCCGGTATGTCCGTCGCTACGATCGGTCTGCCGGACATCAGGTAGTCGAAGACCTTGAGCGGCAGGTTGTCCCCGAACGCCCGGGGGGAGACGGCGACGTCGGCCAGGGCGAGAAAGGACGGGATGCGCTCGCGGGGCTGGCGCTTGACGATCCGCAGAGATCCGTCGCGGATCAGGTCGACGTGCCCGCTCGCGATCGTGGTGCCGCCGCTCTCCTCGGCGCCGACCAGCACGAAGGTCACGTCGGGCACTTCGGCTTTGACATAGGGGATGGCGGCGAGCAGCTCCGAAAGCCCCTGATAGGGCTCGAACGTGCCGCTGTAGAGCACGACCGGACGGCCGGGGGCGATGCCAAGGTCCGCCCGGAGCGCCTCCACGTCCCCAGGGGCCGCTGGCGGCAGAGTCCCGGCGTACTGCCACTCCCGGACCCGGGCGTGGGGGACCGCCGACCGCACCCGCGCGGCGAGGCCCGCGCTGCTCACCACTGAGTCGGCCCGCCGCAGGAGCCAACCTTCCATGTTCCGCAGCCCGCTCTGGGCCACCCTGTTCCGGAAGAGGAGATGCCGGGCGAGCTGTTCGGGGAGGCTCGACTGCATGTCGTAGATCACCGGCACCTGAAACCTGCGTCCGAGCGCCACCGCCGGAAAGGCGGCCTCCTCGACCGCGTGGACATAGCGGTAGAGACCGCTCGCGAGCCGCCGGGCGAGCTCGGCGATCAAGGTAATGTCGAGCAAGATTTTCGCAGCGGACAGGCCGATCGGTACCCGTCTTACACGGAAAGGATTGGAGCAACGGACATAACGGACTCCAGGGATCTCGATCGTCCGCCCCACCGGGTAGGTCAGCAGGTCCACCTCATAGGCGAGCTGCGACAAGGCCTGGAGGAGCTGGCACACCGCGATCGGGGTTCCACGGTCTTCGTAGAACGGTTGCGGAGCGACGACGAGAATGCGAGATCCCGACAGGACCATGCCCCCCTTTTTGGTGAAGCCGAGGTACAAGAAGCTTGCAGGTAGGTAAAGCAGGATCTATACCGTCTGCTTATTTGCAGACTTCTATTCGCGGTAGAGATACAAGCAAGGCGCGGGAGGTCAGGGCTTTCGAAGCACGACCAGGTCCTGCGCGCCGACGGCGGCCTCGGCGCTTCCGGACCATAGACCCGGCACCGGGTCTCCCGCCGTCTCCATCCCCGCCTCCGCGGCGAAGCGCCGGATCATCCTGAGACGATAGGCGGTCATCCGCTCGGGGTCCTGAGGGAAGGCCATGGCGAAGTCGTCGCCGTGTCCCCCATACGGGTGCTCGAAATCGAAATCCGGTTTGGCGAAGCCGAGGGGACGCGGCTGGCCGGGGCGGTAGTGGTCGAGAAGGAAGAAGCTGAAGACGCAACGCCCTCCGGGCTTGAGGACGCGGGCCGACTCGCGGAGGTAGTGCGCCGTGTTCCCGGGGAGCATGTGGGTGAAGACCGAGGCGGCGAAGACCACGTCGAAGCTTCGGTCCGCGGCCGGAAAGCGGTACTCCGTCGGCTGGATCCCGCCGTGCGGGTTGTAGAAGGTGTTGTGGATGTCCGCGTGGTGGAACCGGAAGCTCGGCCAGGCCGGCTGGAAGCTCCGCTGGAGGAACTCGATCTTGTCGGCGCAGATGTCGAACCCCTCGTAAGCCCCTTGCCGCAGCAGGAACCGCAGGGGAAAGGCGATCCGTCCCAGGCCGCAGCCGATCTCCAGGACGGAGCTGGACGCGGTGATCCGGCCGTAGACGCGCAGGAGCATGCTCCACTCCTCGGCCCAGCGGAACCACTCCTCCAGGATGGTCATCCCCTCCTGCTGCATGAGCTCGGGCGGGGGGATGAGGCCCGGATCGTAGGAGAGCCAGTCAGGCCAGAACGTGTCCTGCTTGGGGGGTGCCGGCTTCCGTTTCCAGAGCATGGAAGCTTTCTGCCGGTTGAGAGCTCAGCCGAGCAGGGCGTCTACCGGAATCACCACATCCGGGAACGCCAGAGGGGACAGCCGGTCGCCGCGCCGGAGCTTGCGGACGTCTCGATAACCGCCGGAGGAGGGATCGCGGTGGACTTCGACAACGTTCTGGACCAAATCCACCAGCCATGCCTCGGGGACTCCGCTCCGGGCATAAACAGGGATTTTCATCCGGCGGTCGTACTCGAGGCTGGCGTCCGCGACTTCCACCAGAAGGAACACATCCTCTGGACTGGCGTGAGATCCGGAGTATAGATCTTCGCGGGGATGCAGCAGGGCAAAATCCGGCTGCGGCTCCGAGAAGTCGTTCAGGTGGATGGGATTCTGAACGGCCACCACCGCGCGTTCGCCCAAAGGGCCTGTAAAGGCTCGAGTCAGACGGTTCACAGACCCTGCATGCCGGCTCCCGATCGGCGTCATCTGGAAGATCTCCCCCTCGATCAGCTCCACCCGGTCGTCTTCTGAAAGGATCCCCGTCTCGGCCATGGCATGGTATTCCGAGCTGGTGAAGAGCCTCTTGAGTGGGTCGACGGCCATCGGTGCTGCCTCCTAGGGTCAAGTATATGACCTCGCGTCCAGAACAGTGTAGGATTCACCCTTGACGCTAGGGGGGCCGCAGAGGCTGAGAGGTCCGGGTTTGCCGGACGACCCTCATCACCTGACCTGGGTAATGCCAGCGTAGGGAAGCGAGGCTGGCCCTCTCGCGCACATCAGGAGAGAGGCGCCATGATCGAGATCGAGCCGGTTCCGTCCGCCGCCGCGGACCCCACCACCCAAGAGCCCTTCCCCAACTCCACCAGGATCTACGTCGAGGGGACCCTGCCCGGCGTCCGCGTGCCCATGCGCGAGGTCCGGCTCTCTCCCACCCGCGCCCACAACGGTACGGTGACCGAGAACCCGCCAGTCACCGTCTACGACACCTCCGGCCCCTACACCGACCCGGCCGCCGAGATCGACGTGCGCCAGGGCCTGCCGCCCCTGCGGCGGGACTGGATCCTCGGCCGCGGCGACGTCGAGGAGCTGCCCGAGGTCTCCTCCGAGTACGGCCGGCGGCGGGCGGGCGACCCGAAGCTGGCGAAGCTCCGGTTCCAGCACGTCCGGAAACCGCTGTGCGCCAGGCCGGGGGGCAACGTCACCCAGATGCACTACGCCCGCAAGGGC
>JBKKAU010000455.1:0-1644 GCA_046714475.1 Thermoanaerobaculia bacterium | reverse complement strand
GTTCATGACGCTGCTCGCGGCCTTCGCCGTCCTCCTCCACCGTTACACCGGGCGGGAGGACCTGGTCGTCGGCTCGCCCATCGCCAACCGCAACCGGGCCGAGATCGAGGGGCTCATCGGCTTCTTCATCAACACCCTGGTCCTGCGCGCGGCGGTCGCCGGCGACGCCGGGTTCGGCGACCTGCTGGAGCGGGTCCGCGAGGTGACGCTCGGCGCCTATGCCCACCAGGACCTGCCGTTCGAGAGGCTGGTCGACGAGCTGCAGCCGGGGCGGGACGCCAGCCATTCGCCGCTCTTCCAGGTGATGTTCGGCCTGCAGAACGCTCCGAGCCCGGTGCTCGAGTCCCCGGGCGTGACCTTCTCGTTCGAGGACCCGGACAAGACGACGGCCAAGTTCGACCTCGTCCTCTCCCTCGGCACCGGCCCCCCGGGCGTCCAGGGATCGCTCACCTACAACTCCGACCTGTTCGACGCGCCCACCGCGGGCCGCATGGCGGCGCACTTCGAGGCCCTGCTCGAGGGGATCGCGGCGGACCCGGAGACGCGCGTCGGCGAGCTGCCGCTCCTCGGCGCGGCGGAACGGTCCCAGGCCCTCCTGGAGTGGAGCGACACGGCCCGGGAGTGCCCGCAGGAGCCGCTGGTCCACGAGCTGTTCGCGGCGCATGCCCGGCGGCGCCCCGAGGCGTTGGCCGTGGTCACGGCGGCCGGACGGCTGACCTACGGCGAGCTCGAGGCGCGCGCCAACCGGCTGGCGCACCACCTGCGCGCGCTCGGCGTCGGCCCCGAGGCGCGGGTGGCGGTCTGCGCCGAGCGCACGGCCGCGCGGGTGGTGGGAATCGTCGCCGTGCTCAAGGCGGGCGGAGTCTACGCCTCCCTCGACCCGGGCTATCCCCGGGAACGGCTCGAATTCCTCCTGGCCGACGCCCGGGCGCCGGTGCTCCTGACGGAAGAACGCTTCCGGGACGCGCTGCCGGACACCGGCGCGGCGGTCCTCTGCCTCGACGCCGGCTGGGAGGGCATCCTGGGGAATGAGGCCTCCCCGCCCGTCGTCCGGGTCGCGCAGGAGAACCTGGCCTACATCGTCTATACCTCCGGCTCCACCGGCCAGCCCAAGGGGGTCATGATCCCGCACGCCGGGCTCATGAACCTGGTGCGCTGGCACCAGGGCCTCTACGGGGTGACGCCGGAGGACCGCGGCACGCAGGTGGCGAGCCCCGCCTTCGATGCCTCGATCTGGGAGATGTGGCCCTACCTCGCGGCGGGATCGGCGCTCCACATCCCGGATGAGGAGGCGCGCCTGTCCGCCGCCGGCATGCTGCGCTGGTGGTCGCGCGAGGGGATCACCCTGGCCTACCTGCCGACGCCGCTCGCCGAAGGCGTGCTCGAGGAGGACATCCCTCCGGACCTGCCGCTCGCGGTACGGGCGCTCATCATCGGCGGCGACCGCCTGCATCGCGGCCCCAGCCCGGCGGCCGGCTTCCGGCTGATGAACCACTACGGGCCGGCCGAGTACACCGTGACCTCGACCGTGGTCGAGGTGCCGCCGCTCGGGCAGGGGCGCGGCGTACCGACGATCGGCCGCGCCGTCGACAACACCCGGCTCCACGTGCTCGACCGCAGCCTGCAGCCGGTACCGGTCGGGGT
>JBKKAU010000454.1:0-2931 GCA_046714475.1 Thermoanaerobaculia bacterium | reverse complement strand
GCCACCTTGCGGGTCGCTTCGGTCCCTGTGACCAAGTTCCGGGAGGACTTACACCTCCAAGTCGATGCCCATGCCGGGCGCACCAAAAGCGGGGACGTGCAGAAGCACGTCCCCGGGGATGAGCGGAAAACTTGGCCTACGAGGGGTCGGTGGCGACGGCGGCCGGCTTTCCGGGCTTCTCTGGCGACTCCAGCCCCGGAGCGGTCTTGCGCGCCCGGCCCCGAAACGGCTGGAGCCCGAAATCGGCGAGCTTCTCCGCCCGGATGCCGTAGTGCTGCTTGACCGCCAGCTGCAGGATGGTGGCCAGCCGCTCCGCCTCCGTAAGGTGGGCCTTGAGCTGCTGGGTGGCCTCCTGCTTGCTGGCCGTGTAGAGGGCCTGTTGGTCGGCGACCTCCTGGATCCGGGCGAACAGCGCCTCGAAGCGGGCGCGGCTCGGCTCCAGATGCTGGAGCTCCTCGCGGTTGCTGGTCAACCTCGCGAGCAGCCGCTGCAACCTCCCTACTCTCGTGTTCTTCTCCATGGTCCTTCTCGCCCGGGTTCTCCGGAACCGGAATCGGCACCGGTGACTTCGACCTGCTGAATGCGAGTACGATAGGCGCATCCAGCATGCCTGTCAAGAGTCTAATCGACAGGATCCAAGGATGCCGTCTATCTTATGCACATCGCTAAGGGAGATTTGGCATGTCCTCAGACCGTGAGATCCAGGCGAGGCGCCGGCAGGCCATCGTCGAGATCCTGGCCGAAGACCCGAAGGTGTCAGAGCAGAAGGAGCTGGTCGAGCGGCTGCGCGCGAGGGGGATGTCCGGCGACGCAGTCGAGCATCAGCCGCGACCTCAAAGTCCTCCTTCGTCCGGGCGGTGAAGCCGGCCGGGCCGTACCAGACGCTCGTCGTCACCGAGCCGGCGCCGGGCGCGTGGTCGCCCAGGCCATCGCCGAATCCGAGTGGGAGGAGGTCATCGTCGGCACGATCGACGGCGACAGCGGCGTGCTGATCCTGACGGAGAAGGGCGGCACCGCGTTCACGGTGACCCTGCCACTCTCCCAGGAGGCGCAGCCGCCGGTGCATCGGCCGGCCGCCACCGGCGAGACGAATCATAAGATTTGACTTCTGCTATAAGCTAGGGCAGGATAATTCCGGGCTGCGCAGCTTCGACGGCTCGTCGGTAGAGCCGTTCATCGAGGAGAGCATTCAACGACTCTTTGAAGGAGCTTGTCATGCCCAAGAAGTTCAAACTGGCCGCCTGTGCCCTTCTCGTCAGTGCCGCTTTCGCCACCCAGGCCACATCGGCCCCGCGGTGTCCCAAGCCCCAGCCGTTCAGCGGCGGTTGCATCCAGGTGATCGTATACGCCAAGAACCCGAGCACCGGCACCTGCTGCCAGTATCCGAACCCCTGCTCCGCGCCCACGGGGTGGACGACCTACTACAGCCTCGAGGAGTGCGAGGCCGCTTAAGACCGCTCAGCTCATCGCAGGCAGAAGGGCCGGCGTTGTTTGCCGGCCCTTTTTGCTTGCGGCGATCGCCCCTTGAATCCTCACCCTCCGGCCGTCCTGGACCAAGTCCGGTATCATCAAGCCTGCAACCTGTCACACCCTTTGCCACTTCTTGCAGTGCACTTATTGATGAGAGGCTATGCCGATGATCTACACCCGCGTCCCGCATCGCGGGGGGGAGGGTGTGCAGAGTCCGATCTAATGACCTGGGACGGCAGCGGACCGATATCCGACTGCCTCTTCGTCGACAACCCATGCCAGTTCCTGCCTCCGAACCGCGTAAAGACCGACGCGCCACAGACTTAGCGAGCTCCTGCAGTACGATGACGCCCCGTTCAACGACAAGGCTAACGGGTCGTCACCCCCTTGACTGTTGTCTTCCCGGTGGATTGACCTAGGGTCCTAAGCCGGCGTAAGCTTCTAAGTGTTTAACAGCTAAGGGAATTTGCCGAGCGGAAGGGGCTATAGCTGTATTGCTATTGGACGCGGTAAGGAATTTGGCAGCCGTAGAAACACAGGGTTGGCCGACTTTGGCTCCTCTGTGCTCTGGTGGGCAAAGGAGTGTGACCGATGCAATTCATAGTTCTCATAGAGTTCCTTGTGCCTGGACTGGCGACCACTCTGCTGGCCATGGCTCTTCTGCCTAAGGGTTCCGTGTCGTTGAGCTTCGATGGCCTACCGAGCGGCGAGACATCATCAGCCCTTCTGCTATTGGCAATTTCTTACCCCGTCGGGATCCTTACAAACTTCGCTGCTTTCAAGTTACAAAGGCTGCTTCTCATGCCTAAGATGCATCAGAAAATCTTGGCCAGCTATTCAAGGTTAGGCATCGACTTGGTTCAGCTAGCTGGGCAGCAACTAGGACTCAAGAGTGGCATACGGCTCGGCACCAGCAGCCGCGGAGAGTTGCGAGACATCTTCAATCTTATGCGCGCCGTAGCAGTCAGCAAGAACATCGAACGCTTGAATATCACCATTACTTTCCAGGAAGGACTGCAGCGATTCGCAAGAGGCATGCTTCTGCCTTTGAC
Source organism: Thermoanaerobaculia bacterium (assembly GCA_046714475.1). Lineage (GTDB taxonomy): Bacteria > Acidobacteriota > Thermoanaerobaculia > Multivoradales > UBA5704 > DASPJI01. The sequence goes on along the minus strand of JBKKAU010000454.1, from coordinate 409 downwards.
GCTTGCAGTCGCATGGGCCTTGAGCCGTCAGCCCATCCACTTTTTTTTAGCGGGAGTCTTCGTATTACTATTCGTGCTGTCGCTCATGCTTCTGAGCTATTCCCTGGCAAACGAGGACGAGCAGGTCGCTCGCTTTTTTGTCACGCAGGTGAATCGGGGCGCCGATCGCGCTACGCCACAGCCTGAGCCGAGTTGCTCTGATGTAGCTTTGCCATACGACGGGAGAGCGGCCAACCCAGTGCTCAACCGGACGGCTGGCGCCGCCGGTTAGCCTTGAACGTGTGTGCCAGGCATGGCACAGAACTGAAGAGGTGAAAGTCCTCTAGCCAGGTGTTCGCAGAACCCAAGGCTAGGATAAGGCAAGGGCGTCACCGCGAGGTGGGGTCTGAAGGAAGCCGGACTCCAAAAC
>JBKKAU010000453.1:0-1060 GCA_046714475.1 Thermoanaerobaculia bacterium | reverse complement strand
CGCCCTCGGCACCGGTCAGGCCGTCGAGGACTGTCCACCACGAGACGTGCCCGCTGTCCTTGAACCTGAACACTTCCTCAGCGACGCCCCGTTGTTCGTAGTTGGGGTCGAGCACGGCGTTCGCCATGCCGTTGCAGTTGTGGGTGTAGTTCCACTCACCCTCGGAGTGCCCGCGGTCGTCGGTGAGATAGGCGTTCCAGCTCATCGGATCGGACCTCTCGGTCCTACAGGCGCATGAGGCGCAGACAGATGGGCGACGGCAGAGGCGCAGGCGGAGCAGCGGACTTCATGGGCGGGCTTGGAGTAGTGGGCGCCGATCCAGATTCCGAGGCCCAGGGGGAGGGCGCAGAACGCAAGGACGGCGAGGAAGAAAAGGGCGCTCACGGCAGGTCGCTGAGGTTGCCGGTGTCGAACCGCTCCTTGATGAGCGAGATCCACGCCTCGTCGAGAGCGGCATACTGCTGGGGGGCATCGACCTCGCCGAGTGGTGTCGCGCAGAACCCGTAACCGATCACGGAGGGAACGTCGAGTCTGCTGGCGCCTCGCCAGAACTCACCCCGGGTGACCTGGCAGACGATGCAGCCGCCTTCGGTGCTCTCGTCGTAGTCGCCAAGGGCGAGGTTGAGTGTGCCGAGGTTGATCCTCCGCTCCCATCCCGGATATCTGCCGTCCAGGAACGCAGCGCCCTTCGCCACTCTCTGCTCAATGCTCAGTTCATCCACGGGTGCCGCCTTTCTTGACGAAGTGGGTCTCGACTTCACGACGGACCAAGGGAGCCCGAGCCGTTCGACCCGTTCGCGGGGGTCAACTTCTGCCGGGCTTTGGCGACCAACACCTGATTGGCGTTGACCGCGAAGATGTCGGGTGAGGCGCAGATCAGGCTCAGCGCGGCTTCGAACTCGTCGATCGTGGGTCCGGCCGGATGGCGGGTCTCGTTGAGCCTGCCCCCGAAGGAGGGCCCGGCCGGCGGCGCGTCCAGCGGCGGAACTGCCGCGCCTGCCGGCCGAGAAGGCGTGGGCCGGATACTGAGTGTGGCGGGGTCGGGGGCGTTGTCAGGGCC
>JBKKAU010000452.1:0-6907 GCA_046714475.1 Thermoanaerobaculia bacterium | reverse complement strand
CGGCCTGCCCGAGCGCCAGATCCGGAAGGGCGACCCGTCCGGTAACCACTGCCTCGTGCGGCCGGACTGCTGCGCCGAGCCGGGGCCGGCGAACCGTTCCTGCTATCGCGCCCAGTGCCTCGCCGCGGCCCGGTTGCTGGCGGATCGCCTCGGGGTGCCGGAGGAGCGCCGGATCGTCTGCTTCCAGTCGCGCCTGGGGCGCTCGCCGTGGCTCACCCCGAACACCGAGGAGGTGCTCGCGGCCGAGGCCCGGCGGGGCGTGCGCCGGGCGGTGATCATCCCCGCGTTCGTGACCGACTGCCTGGAGACGCTCGAGGAGCTGGCGATCCGCGGCGTCGAGACCTGGCGCCGGAACGGCGGGGAGACGCTCCAGGTGGCGCCGGCGCTCAATGCCGGCGACCGCTTCGCCGAGGCGGTGGCGGAGATCGCGGAGATCGCCACCTCGCCCAACCGGCGCCGCGGAGAAGCGGTCGCCTGACCTGCCGCCGATGCCGCCGCGGGTAGCGATCCTCGGTGCCGGGATCGGCGGTCTCGCCGCCGCCCACCACCTGACCCTCCGGGCCGCCGAGCGCGGCATCCCCCTCGAAGTCGTCGTTCTGGAGGCCTCGGACCTGCCCGGGGGATGGCTCGCGACGGAGCGCTGCGAGGGCGCTCTGCTCGAACGCGGTCCGGACACGCTGGTGACGCACAAGCCGGCCGGCCTCGAGCTGTGCGAGCGGCTGGGGCTGGGCGGACGCATCCTTTTCATCCAGGCGGGACGGATCGACATCTTCGATCATGGCCGCCTGGTCCCCCTGCCGGCGGGTTTCGCGCTCGCGGTCGGAGCGGACCGGCCTTCCGGACCGGGCGGATCGGGAGAGCCCGCCGACGAGAGCGTCGCTTCCTATGTGCGGCGGCGGTTCGGCGACGAGCCCTACCGCCGATTCTACGAACCGGTGGTGGGCGGGCTCTTCATGGCGGATACCGAGGAGCTGAGCCTCGCGGCCAGCTTTCCGCGGCGCGCCAGCCCAGGGAGCGAGCCGGGCCCGCCCTCCAGCCCCCCGAGGCCCGCGGCCGCCACGCTCGACGGCGGGCTCGGCCAAATCGTCTCCGCCCTGGTGACCCGCTTGCCGGAGGGATCGCTGCGGCTGGGCCAGAGGGCGGAGGGGCTGGCCCGCGAGGGCCGGGGCTTCCTTTTAAAGATGTCCGAGGGGCCGCCGCTCGCCGCCGACGCGGTCCTGATCGCCCTCCCGGCGACCGCCGCGGCTGCGCTCCTCTCCGAGCTGGACCCGCCGCTCGCCGGGGATCTCAGGCAGATCTCCTACGCCTCCGCCGTGACGGTCCACCTCGCCTGGCCCAACCAGGCGGTCGAACAGCCTCCCCGGTGCCACGGTTTCTTCGTCCCTTGCACCGCCGGCTCGTCCGTGGTGGCGGCCACCTTCGTGAGCGTCAAGCACCCCGAGCGGACGCCGGCGGACCAGTTCGTGGTCCGGGTGTACCTGGGCGGGGCGCTCCATCCTGAGGTGATCGGCCGGCCGGACGCCGAGCTGGTGGAGCTCTCGGCGAGCCTTCTCGCACCCCTCCTCGGGCCGCGGGAGCCGCCGGTCTGGAGCCGGGTCTGGCGCCACCCGTCGGCGATGCCGCAGCGGAAGGTCGGCCACCCCGCGCTGGTGGCGCGTCTCCGCGCGCGTCTTGCGGCTCATCCCGGTCTCGACTTCGCGGGAGGCCCCCTGGGCGCCTACGGTCTGTCCGATTCGATCGCCGAGGGCGAAGCGGCGGCGGAGCGCCTCATCAGCTCTTTCTCCTCTTGTTCCTGATCCGGTACAGGCGCTCCGTAAAGCCGCCCTCGTTCTCGAAAGCCCGGGCCTGGGCCTGCAACTGGCGATCGAGCAGATAGCAGCAAAGGTTCAGCAGAGAGAGGGCGGCATTGGCCGCCAGGGTGGAAGAGCTCACGGACGGAATCACGGACCGACAAGGACTTTCACGGACTGACACGGGTGTGCTCTTGGCCTTTCTGTGCTCGTCCCTGGTCGTCCGTGTTCGTCCTTGTTCCTCCTCGACCCAGCGGCGCACTTCCTCGACCGTAGCGCAGCGCCTCGCCTTGAAGCGCACCAGGGACGGGTGATCCGGTGGCAGAAGAGGCAGCCCCCGTTGCCGCAGGAAGTCTTCATAATCGAGCCGCAGCTCCTCCAGGCTGGCCCGCGCCACATTGGTCAGCTTGAGCTCGGTTTTCTTCGAAGTTCCCGACGCCTGGCTCCCCTCGGCAATGTTCTGCACCCCACTGCGCGCCGCCTGCACCATCTGGTCGCGGGTTCGGCTCCCGCGGTCGACGTATCGCTCGCAGAAACGTACCGTCACGTCGTAGACCAGTTGCGCCAACTGGAAGCTCTTCAGCTTCCGGTACCCGCCGTGCTTCGGGATCAGCGGCTCATCAGTCCTCGCCATTCCTCTCTAGTCCTCCTGGAGACTGTATCGCCTTGAGAGGACGATATCAGCTGGCGGTGTCCTTTTTCGCGTCTCTTGGAGCCGGCAGCTGCACGACCCCGCCATCGACTGGCTCTGCCGCGTGGGATATGATCACGACCAAGTGCTGTTCATCAACCGCGATCCCGGCCGCACCGGCGGTGGCGCTTGCCTTCTCTGGTAATCGGGGCAACTCTTCACACGACACAGCAATAAAAAGGGAACCTACATGCAAGGCATTGAAACAAAAAAGGAGTTGTCACCAGAACAACGCGAAGAACTGCTCAGAGCATTGAATGCCCGTTTTGAGAAAAACATGAACCTCCATAAAGGTCTTGAATGGGCTAAAGTACAAGCGAAGCTGGAAGCTGATACCGGGAAACTCTGGTCACTCAATGAAATGGAAAAAACCGGTGGTGAACCGGATGTTGTTGGTCATGATAAAAAGACGGGCGAATACATTTTTCATGATTGTTCAGCGGAAAGTCCTAAAGGCCGCAGAAGCGTTTGTTACGACCGTGAAGGGCTGGAGTCAAGGAAAGAAGCTAAACCAGAGAATAACGCCATCGATATGGCAGCCGCCATGGGCATTGAGCTTTTAACGGAAGACCAATACCGAGAGTTGCAGAAACTTGGGGATTTCGATACGAAGACGTCGAGCTGGGTGAAAACACCTCCTGATATCAGAAAACTCGGCGGCGCCCTCTTTTGCGATCGTCGCTACGACAACGTCTTCGTGTATCACAACGGTGCACAATCTTACTATGCCGCCAGGGCGTTCCGCGGCTCGCTAAGGGTCTGAAGCCCAGGGCTCTCTGGGCCAGAAGGATCGATTCATAGCCCGGGCTACCAGAGCCACAGAGGTGGGCAGGAAGAGGCCGGAGAGCGCCTAATCCAGATGCCGGTACGCCGCCACCGTCAGGAACGGGATGAACTCCCGGCTGAGCACCAGCGAGTCCAGGATCTCGGCGGCCTGCCTCAGCCGTCCATTGCTGGCGCCGAGGGCGTCCAGCTCACGGTCGCGGAGCTCCCGGTAGAGCTCCGCGGTGACCTTCCGGCGGTCGGGCAGCGGCACTTCGTAGTGCACCCATTGCCAGAGCTGGGCACGCGAGATCTCGGCCGTCGCCGTGTCTTCCATCAGGTTGAAGAGGGCGGCGGCCCCGTTGCCCTGGAGCCAGGAGTCGAGGTAGAGCAACGCGATCGCGATGTTGCTCCGCACCCCCTCCTCGGTCACACGCCCGCCTTCCACCCGGAAGTCGAGCAGATCGTCCTCCTGGACTTTGAAGTCCTCGCGCAGCAGGTGCTTCTGGTGAGGCCGGTCGCCGAGATGGCGGTCGAAGATCTCCCTGGCGACGGGCACCAGGTCGGGGTGGGCCACCCAGGTGCCGTCGAAGCCGGCGCGGGCCTCGCGCTCCTTGTCCTCGCGGACCTTCGTGAGGGCGGCCTCGCTGACCTCGGCGTCGCGGCGGCTGGGGATGAAAGCCGCCATGCCGCCGATGGCATGCGCCCCGCGGCGGTGGCAGGTGCGCACCAGCAGGTCGGTGTAGGCGCGCATGAACGGCACCGCCATGGTGATCCGCGAGCGGTCGGGCAGGATGGCGTCCGGGAGCGTGCGGATGATGCTGAAGATGTAGTCCCAGCGACCGGCGTTCAAGCCCGCCGCGTGCTCGCGCAGCTCCCAGAGGATCTCGTCCATCTCGAAGGCGGCGGTGATGGTCTCGATCAGCACCGTCGCGCGGATCGTGCCGCGCGGGATGCCGAGCATGTGCTGGGCAATGAGGAAGGCCTGGTTCCAGAGCCCCGCCTCGAGATGGCTCTCGAGCTTCGGCAGATAGAAGTACGGCCCGGTCCCCCGCCGCAACAGCTCCGCCGCGTTGTGGAAGAAGCAGAGCCCGAAGTCGAACACGCTGGCCGAGACGGGATGGCCATCGACGCGCATGTGCCGCTCGACGAGGTGCCAGCCGCGCGGCCGGACCACCAGGGTGGCGGTGCGGTCGTTGAGCTGGTAGCGCTTGCCCTCCGGGCTTTCGAAGGCGATCTCCCGGCGCACCGCGTCCATGACATTGGCCTGACCTTCGAGCACGTTGGACCAGGTCGGCGACAAGGCGTCCTCGAAGTCCGCCATGAAGACGCTCGCCCCCGAGTTGAGCGCGTTGATCATCATCTTGCGCTCGACCGGGCCGGTGATCTCCACCCGCCGGTCCTCGAGGTCGGCGGGCGCCGGCGCCACCGCCCAGGAGTCGTCCTCCCGGAGCTCGTGGGTGTCGTCCCGGAACCCCGGCAGGTCGCCCGCGAGGAAGTCCGTCCGCCGGAGCTCCCGCCGGGTGAGCAGATCCTCCCGCGCCGGTTCGATGCTGCGGTGCAGGTCGGCGACGAACTCCAGCGCCTCCCGCGTCAACACCCGGTCGTGGGCCGCCGCGGCAGCGCGCGACCCGGCGACCGGCCTCTCGATATCGATCGTCTCAGCCATCCCCTCTCCTCTCTAGCCTGGTCTCTTCCTCCAAGTTTCGCAGAAATCGCGCCGCTGCGGCGATCCCCTCTTGAGACGGGTTACTTCCCCAGGACCGGCAGGAGCGCGCTGCCGCGGGTGGCGTAGTCGCTCATCGTGACCAGGATCATGATCGCCAGCCACAGGAAGCCGGCGAAGGCGGTGATCTTGGTCAGGCGCGTGCTGTGGCGGACGTGCATGAAGACCAGGATGACCAGGAGCATCTTGAGCGTCGCGATGGTCAGCGCGATGACGTCGTTCGCCCAGCCGAAGTCGACCAGCGCCACGCCCCACGTAACGACGGTGAGGACGACCAGCGCTCCGAAGACCAGCAGATAGGGCTTGAGGGTCGGGGTATGTCCGTGCTCGGCAGCCATGAAGGACCTCGTTCTCAGTGGCCTTGGGCGGCGTGGGCGCCCAACAGGTACAGCAGCGGGAACAGGAAGATCCACACGATGTCCACGAAGTGCCAGTAGAGGCCGGTGCACTCCAGCGGGTTGTGGTATGTCGCGTCGTAACGCCCCTTCCACGACGGGACGAGCAGGAAGGCGAGCACCCCGAGGCCGATCACCATGTGCAGGGCATGGATGCCCGTCATGATGAAGTAGAGCGAGTAGAAGACCTGGGCCTGGTCGGCGTTCACGCCGTCGAACTGGAAGTTCGGCCCCGGCACCAGGTGGTGCTCGAACTTCTCGCGGTACTCGAACGCCTTGACCACGAGGAAGGTCGCGCCCAGCGCCATGGTCAGCAGCAGGAAGAGGACGATCAGCTTGCGCCGGTTGATCTGCGCCGCCCAGATGGACAGCGCCATGGTCAAGCTGCTGGCGATCAGCACCAGCGTGTTGACGAACCCCATGGTCACGTTCAGGTGGTTGCTCGCCTCGGCGAACACCCCGACGAAACGGGTACGGTAGACCACGTAGGCGAGGAACAGGCCGCCGAAGAACATGATCTCCGTGACCAGGAAGATCCACATGCCCAGGGTCGACGACTCCTTCTGCTGCTCGAGGTTGTCGAACTGGTGCTGCAGGGCATAATGGTGATGGGCATGCCCCGCCACGCCGTGCGTGCCGGCCGCGGTGCTAGGCAACGGGATCCTCCTGCTTTCTCCGGTCGTGGACCTCTTGCGGCGTGTACTCGTACGGGCCGCGGGTCACCACCGGGATGGTGTAGAAGTTCTCGGTCGGCGGCGGCGACGTGGTGTCCCACTCGAGCCCGATCGCGCCCCACGGGTTGTCGCCGCTCCGTCGGCCGTATTTGAGCGAGAAGAAGAAGTAGAAGAGCGGCAGGAGGAAGCCGATCCCGAGGATCGACGCTCCCGCGCTCGACAGGATGTTGAACACCTGGAGCTCTTCCGGGTACGACCAGTAGCGGCGCGGCATGCCCAGGTAGCCGAGGATGAACTGCGGGAAGAACGTGAGGTTGAACCCCACGAACACCAGCAGCGCCGCCAGCCGCGACAGGAAGACCGGATACAGCCGCCCCGTGATCTTCGGCCACCAGTAGTGCAGGCCGCCCAGGTACCCCATGATCGTGCCGCCCACCATGACGTAGTGGAAGTGCGCCACGATGAAATACGTGTCGTGCACGTGGACGTCGAAGCCGAGCGTCGCCACCATGGTCCCGGTGAGGCCGCCGATCGTGAAGAGGCCGATGAAGCCCAGGGCGTAGAGCATCGGCGTCTGGTACGAGATCGACCCCTCGTAGAGGGTCGCGGTCCAGTTGAACACCTTGACCGCGGAGGGGATGGCGACCAGCATCGACAGCACCGAGAAGACCGTCGCCGCGTAGAGCGACTGGCCGGTGACGAACATGTGGTGGCCCCACACCAGGAAGCCCAGCACGGCGATGGCGATGCTGGCGAAGGCCACGACGGGATAGCCGAAGACGCGCTTGCGCGCGAAGGCCGCCACCAGCTCGCTGATCACGCCCATGGACGGCAGGATCATGATGTAGACCGCCGGGTGGGAGTAGAAC
>JBKKAU010000451.1:0-1993 GCA_046714475.1 Thermoanaerobaculia bacterium | reverse complement strand
GCCGTCGAAGAGGTCGGCGTTGTACCCCAGAGATCCCGTCCAGCCGTCGGCTCCCTCCTGGAGCGACAGGGTGAGCTCGAACTTGGCGCTCCCCCCTTCGGCCGGCAGCGGGCTCAAAGAGAGGCCCGGAGCCATCAGCCCCCCGCCGCGCGGCGTGTTCTGCAACGCGAACATCACCTGGAAGATCGGGTTGCGGCTCAGGTCCCGCACCGGATGCAGTTCTTCGACCAGCCGCTCGAAAGGGACGTCCTGATGGGCATAGGAGTCGAGAGAGGCTTGGCGTACCTGGGCGAGGAGCTGCCGGAAGCTCGGGTCGCCTCCGAGATCGACGCGCAACGCCAGCGTGTTGACGAAGAACCCGATCAGCCCCTCGATCTCCTTGCGGTTGCGTCCCGCGGTCGGCGAGCCCAGGACCACGTCCTCCTGTCCGCTCCAGCGGCCGAGCAGCGCTCCGAAAGCGGAGAGCAGGGCCATGAACGGCGTCACCCCTTCGCGCCGGACCAGCCCCGCGAGCGCCGCCGACAGAGCGGGCTCCAGGGTGATCGCCCGGAAGCTGCCGCGGAAGCTCTGGACGGCGGGCCGCGGACGATCGGTCGGCAGATCCAGGCTCGGCGGGGCGCCGGCGAGACGCCCTTTCCAGTAGGCAACCTGAGCCTCCAGCACCGGGCCTTCGAGCCAGTGCCGCTGCCAGGCCGCGAAGTCGGCGTACTGGACCGGCAGCCCGGGCAGAGGCGAGCGCTCGCCCCGCGTGAAGGCGTCGTAGAGCGTCGCCAGCTCGCGCAGGAAGATCCCCATCGACCAGCCGTCCGAAACGATGTGGTGGACCACCAGGAGCAGAGCGTGATCGTCATGCCCCAGCCGCAGCAGGGAGGCCCGGACCAGCGGGCCCGCCACGAGGTCGAACGGCCGGCCGGCCTCCTCGGCCGCGACCCGCCTCGTCTCGGCTTCCCGGCCTGCCTCGGGCAGAGCCGCCAGCTCGATCACTGGCAAGAGCAGACGCAGCTCTCCGGCGATCACCTGGCGTGGCGCACCGGATTCCGAGGCGAACGTGGTGCGCAGCGACTCGTGCCGCCGCACCAGCTCATCGAGGGCCGACCGCAGCACGACGGGCAACAGCTCGCCGCTCAGACGCAGGGCCACGGGGATGTTGTAGGCCGGACTGCCGGGGTTGAGCTGGTCCAGGAACCAGAGACGCTGCTGGGCGAACGACAGCGGCAAGCCCCCTCCGGATGGATCGCGCGGCACCGGCACGACCGGCGGCAGCTCGAGACCGCGCTCCGCCTGCCGCGCCCCTTCCACTGCTTCCGCCAGGCCGGAGAGGGTCGGCGCCTCGAAGACCCGCCGCAGCGGCAGGTCGACGCCGAACGCCTCCCGGACCCGGGAGACCACCTGGGTGGCAAGCAGCGAGTGGCCGCCCAAATCGAAGAAGTTGTCGTCGGCTCCGACGCGGTCGATGCCCAGGACCTCGGCCCAGATGCCCCCGAGCAGCTCGGCCGTGGGGTTGGCCGCGTTGGCCGCTGCGTCGGCCTCGCCGGAGTCGGACCGTCTCCACACCGGCGCGATGCGGGAGAGGGCCTTGCGATCCACCTTGCCGTTGGGGGTCAACGGCAGGACGTCGAGGACGACAAAGGCGGACGGCACCATGTAGTCCGGCAAGGCGCGCTGCAACGAGGCGGTCAGCTCCGGGATCGCCAGCTCCCCCTCCGCCGCCAAGTAGGCTACGAGTCGGCGGTCCCCGGGCCGCTCCTCGCGCACCAGCACCGCGCACTCCCCTACTCCCGACTGGGCGCGCAGCGCCGCCTCGACCTCCCCCAGCTCGATGCGGAAACCGCGCACTTTGACCTGATGGTCGATACGGCCCAGGAATTCGATGTCGCCTTCCCGCAACCAGCGCGTGAGGTCGCCGGTACGATACATCCTGGTCCCGGGCTCGACGGTGAACGGATCGGGGACGAACCGCTCCGCGGTCAGGTCGGGACGACCCAGATAGCCA
>JBKKAU010000450.1:0-5833 GCA_046714475.1 Thermoanaerobaculia bacterium | reverse complement strand
GAGACCGACCGATGCGCCGCTATGCCCTGCGCGATGATCAATGGGAGCGGATCAAGGACCTGCTGCCCGGCCGCCCTGGGCATGTGGGCGTGACCGCCAAGGACAACCGCCTGTTTGTCGAGGCCGTGCTCTATCGCTACCGCGCCGGCATTCCCTGGCGCGACCTGCCGGAGCGGTTCGGCGACTACAAGAAGGTCCATACCCGGTTCAGTCGCTGGGCCAGGAGCGGTGTGTGGGAGAGGGTCTTCCAGCACTTGGCCGAGGAGGCCGACAACGCGTACGCGATGATCGACAGCACCCTCGCCCGCAGCCGGCGGGCGAGGCCATTCCCGAAGGGACCGCCGTCAGGAGACGGCGGCGGCGTCCGCGCCCATCGGCACAGCGCCGGAGCGCCCAAAAAGACGGCGGGAGCGGCGAGGCGATCGGGCGCAGCCGCGGCGGCCCGAGCACGAAGATCCACGCCAGGGTCGACGCCCTCGGCAACCCGACCGGCTTTGCCCTCTCGCCCGGGCAGGCGCATGACCTCGATGGTGCCGACGCCTTGCTGCCGGACCTCGCCGCCGACATGCTGATCGCGGACAAGGCCTTCGACGCCGAGGAGCGCGTGCTCGAGCCCCTCGAACGGGCCGGCAAGGCCGCCGTGATCCCGCCCAAGGCGAACCGCAAGCAGCCTCGCCCCTATGACAAGGACCTCTACAAGGCACGCCACCTGATCGAGAACTTCTTCGCCAAGCTGAAGCAGTTCCGCGCCATCGCCACCCGCTACGACAAGCGCGCGATGCACTTCCTAGCCGCCATCCACCTCGCAGCTGCCGCTATCTGGCTCAATTGAGGACACGCCCTAGAGATTGGAGCACACCCGAACGGCTGCCACCAAGCCCTTGCACAACAAGGTTTCGGAAGAGACCAATTCAGAGGGGTTTAGTGCACACCGAACGCAGGCCGTCGATCACCGGCTCACCCAGCTCGCCGCTCTGCCCCGCACGCATGTGTGAGGTTTTGGTCCGAATCCTTGCCGTAGCCCAGATCCGGTGGCTCACCGACAACGCAAGCCCCACCCGGCCCGCGAGACCCGCCGCCGCGCTCGCAAATTCGGCCTGGCGCCACGCACGACCCCACTGGCGAGCCCGCAGCGCCATGGCATGGCCGAGGCGTTCGTGCGCACGTCGAAGCGCGACTATGTCCGGGTCTCCCCCGTCTCCGTCCCCGACGCCGCGACCGTGCTACGCCAGCTTCCGGGCTGGCTGGCGCGCTACGACGAAGTCCACCCGCATCGCGCGCTGGGCTATCTGTAGCCGCTTGCCATCATCAGAGCGTCTGCTCGCGAACAGCGGTGGGATCTGCTCGGATTGGGCGCCAACGGGCGGGCGGCCATGCTCGCGGTATCCGCCAGGCTGCTCGCCAACCGGCCACCGTGCTCGCCATCGTCGCGCGCCTGCTCACGCTCTCCGCCAAGGGGCGGGCCGGCGGCTTCCGCTCCGGGGCTTCCGCTTCCGACAAACCATCCATTCTGACGGCGGTCGCGGGAGGCGCGTTCATAGGCCGCTTCGACGGGCTCCGGTTTTCTCAGAACTGTTCTTGCTCGATGCGCTCCGAAAGGCTACCCCGTCGACGGCTTCTGAGAAGGGCTGGGGCGCATGCGGGTCGGCTATGCCAGGGTCAGCACGGTCGACCAGAACCCGGAGCTGCAGCTGGACGCGCTGCGTCGCGCCGGCTGCGAGAAGATCTTCACCGAACGCGCCTCCGGCGCGCGCGATGACCGCCCCGAGCTCGCGCGCGTGCTGGCCGATGTGCTGCGCCCGGGCGACACGCTGGTCACCTGGAAGCTCGACAGGCTCGCGCGCGCGCTCCCGAAGCTGATCGCCACCGCAGAACACCTCGAGCGGTCCGGAGTAGGCCTGGTCTCGCTGACCGAGAGCATCGACACGACCACGCCCGGCGGCGTGCTGGTCTTCCACGTGTTCGGCGCCATCGCCCAGTTCGAGCGGGCGCTCATCCGCGAGCGCACGGCGGCAGGCCTTGCCGAGGCACGCCGGCGCGGGCGCAAGGGCGGCCGCCCGCCGGCGCTGAAGTCCGGTGACCTGGCCGCAGCCCGGGCGCTCATGAAGGAGGGCGCCCTGCCGGTGCGCGACGTCGCCCGGCGCCTAGGCGTGTCGGTGGCGACGCTCTACCGGCACGTCGGCAAGCGCGGTCCGTCGGAGGCGGTCCCGGACGGCCATGGCTGATCGCGCCAGGCGGCCGCCGGGCGAGGCGCTGGTCGAACTCCGGCGGCGGCTGTCGCTCCTGGGCCCGCGGGACCCGGCCCGGACGGAGGTGATCCGGCGTGTGGCCGCAGCCTACGGCGTCTCGGTCTGGACCATTTACCGGAGCCTGCGCGAGCTCACCCGCCCTCGGCCGGTCCGCCGCGCCGATCATGGCGCCACAAGGGTGGCGCCACGCGGCGAGATGGAGCGCTACGCCGAGGTCGTGGCGGCGCTCAAGCTGCGCACCACCAACAGGAAGGGCCGTCACCTCTCCACCCAGCGCGCGATCGAGCTGCTGGAGACCACGGGCGTCGAGACACCCGACGGCCTGGTGCAGGCACCTCCCGGCCTGCTCAAGCGGCCGACGCTCGACCGCTTCCTGCGCGCCGCAGGGCTCGACCATGCACGCGTCGTCCGGCCGACGGCGGCCGTGCGCTTTCAGGCGCGTCGCGCCAACGAGCTGTGGCACTTCGACATGAGCCCGTCCGACCTGAAGCAGGTCAAGGCCCCGCTCTGGGTCGAGGAGGGCCGCGGCAAGCCCACCTTGATGCTGTTCTCGGTCGTCGACGACCGCTCGGGCGCGACCTACCAGGAATATCGCTGCGTCTATGGCGAGAACGCGGAAGCCGGCCTTCGCTTCCTGTTCAACGCTATGGCCCCCAAGCCGGAACCCGAGCTGCCGTTTCAGGGCATCCCGACGGCCATCCACATGGACAACGGCCCGGTCAGCCGCGCGCAGGTCTTCCAGTCCGTCATGGGGAGCCTCGGCGTCCGGGTGCTCACCCACATGCCGCCGTCCGAGGGCGAGCGGCGGACGCCGGCACGCGCCAAAGGCAAGGTCGAGCGCGCCTTCCGCACCATCAAGGAGGTGCACGAGACGCTCTACCACTTCCACCAGCCGAAGGACGAAGCGGAGGCAAACCTGTGGCTGCGGCGCGCGCTCGTCACCTACAACAATGGCGACCATCGCTCCGAGCCGCACAGCCGGGTCGAGGACTGGCTCAAGCACCTGCCCGAGGGCGGCGTGCAGGCGATGTGCTCGTGGGAGCGCTTCTGCGCCTTCGCGCGCGAGCCCGAGCGGCGCACGGTCGGCGGCGACGCCACCGTCTCGGCCGAGGGTGCGGCTTACGAGGTCGAGCCCGAGCTCGCCGGGGAGGAGGTCACCCTCCTGTGGGGCCTGTTCGACCAGGAGCTGTTCGTCGAGCACGGCGGCAGGCGCTACGGCCCGTTCCAGCCGTCGCGGGGTGCCGTGCCGCTCTACCGATACCGCAAGTACCAGAAGAGCCGGGCGGAGGAGTGCCTCGACCGCGTCGTCCAGCTCGCCGACCGGCTCGGGCTGCCGCGGGCCGCGCTGACCGGTGGGGACCGGCCGATGCCCTCCCTGCCGCCGGCCGCAGCTGCAGCCTCCGCCCGGCGCACGCCGTTCCCGGAGCCCGCCGTGGAGACCGCCTTCGCCACGCCCTTGGCCGCCCGGCGGGCCATCGCCGACCAGCTCGCCATGCCGCTCGGGCGCCTGCCCGAGCCGGACCGCGCCTTCATCGACGCCCTCTTGGGCGAGACGCTCGACCGCCAGATCCTCGCCGCCCGCATCCGCGAGCGCTTCCAGTCCAGGATGAGGCAAGCCTGATGCTCGCGGACGTCCAAGCCCATTTCGGCCTGGTCCGGCCGTTCCACGCCGCCGGGAACTTCGTGAGCGAGCATCAGCGCACGCTCGTGCGGGAGGTGTGCGCTGCCGTGCAGACCGGCCGGCTGATCGTCGTCGCCGGCTTGGTCGGCTCCGGCAAGACCCACCTTCTGCGGCGTATCGAGGAAGAGCTGGCCCGGGCCGGACGCGTCGCCGTCGCCAAGTCGCTGGCGGTCGACAAGCGCCGGACCTCCCTGCCGTCGCTGATCGAGGCGCTGTTCTACGACCTCACCGCCGGCGACCGCAGCCTGGTCAGGATCCCGCAGCAGGCCGAGCGGCGCGAGCGCGAGCTGCGCGATCTCCTCAAGAAGGGCAAGCGACCGGTCGTGCTTGTGGTCGACGAGGCGCACGACCTCCACCACAAGACGCTCACCGGCCTGAAGCGCCTCATGGAGGTCGTCGCCGACGCCGGCGTGCTCCTCTCGGTCCTGCTGGTCGGCCATCCCAAGCTCAGGAACGACCTGCGCCGCCCGCAGATGGAGGAGATCGGCTACCGCACGACGGTGTTCGAGTTCGAGGGCATCGTCGGCAAGCGGCGCGACTACGTCACCTGGCTGCTGGGGGCTTGCGCCGCCGATGGCGTCAAGCTCGAGGCCCTCATGGAGGCCGAGGCCATCGATCTCCTGGCCGAGAGGCTGCGCACGCCCTTGCAGGTAGAGATGCATCTGACGCTCGCCTTCGAGCACGCCTTCCGTATGGGCACCAAGCCCGTCTCGGCCGCGATCGTCGAGGAGGTGCTCTCGCGTGCCATCGACGAGCTGGAGCCGACGCTGACGCGCAACGGCTACGACGCCACAACCATCGCCGCCCAGTTCAACGTCAAACCGGCCGAGGTGCGCGCCTTCCTCGCCGGCACCCTCGACACCAACCGCACGCGCGACCTCACCGAGCGGCTTCGCGTCGCCGGCGTGCCGCTGTGAGGGTCGCCACCTTCGGCGGCTGGCGCAGAACGTGAGCACGCGCCGCTGTTGGCGAGCAAGACGTCGCGTTGGCGAGCACGGTGGCGGCTGATGTGAGCAATCCCGCCCGCCCGTTGGCGCCCAATACGAGCAGATCCCACCGCTGTTCGCGAGAAGACGCTCTGATGATGGCAAGCGGCTACAGGTAGGGGTATTAGGCATAAACCAGTTTCGTAGCGGCGGCCCGGCGGGCAGCACGTTAGCCTTGCTCTCGCAACGCTAGCCAGGAAGCCGGAGCCGCCTCCTCTTCCCTTCTAACCAGTAAGCGCCGCAAAGCGGCAACCATTTCCCGCGGAGGTCGTCGGGGCCGCAGCAAGCCCACGAAAGCAAGCCTCTCAAGGCGCCGCTTTCGTGGTTGCGGCTGCGTGCGCCCGACTTCGATGCTTCGGGCAAGGCCGCGTTCCGCCAGGACGGCCGATGCCCAAGCCCCAGGCTCACGGAGGGCGCCTATCGCGACACCCTCGGTGTCCGATAGCCGACCGACAGGAGCCGGGCGACGCCGCCGCCCTTGGACCGCCTATCGTGACAACCCTTGTCCGATAGCCGGGCCTAGCAAGGCGGCGAAGTATCAAGGTCGGGCGGTAGCCCGACGACCTCCGCGGAACACGTAGCCTTGCGTGAGCAAGACCTTCCGGGCCGCTAGGCCCGACATTCGCCACAACAGCCCTAGAACCGTTGGGGTACTCGTCAGGACGTTTGTTGGGATGAGGAGCGCCGCCTATCGGACAGCTCCCTGCTGTTTGATAGCGCGGACGCTCTGAGAGCGATGCACGGCCCCCTTGCAAGCCAAGAGTGCCTACCGGACAGACCGCTTCGGCGGGATGTTCGCTAGGCGCGTCTCTGGCGGTCGGCGCGCGTCCTCGATCGGACGCTGGATGGCCGGCTTTCAGGCATCCTTGCCAGGGTCGGTTTTCCACAGACTTGTTCCACACCAACACAATGTATTA
>JBKKAU010000449.1:0-1902 GCA_046714475.1 Thermoanaerobaculia bacterium | reverse complement strand
TGGGCGTGCCTCGGCGGCGATGGGCGTGCCTCGGCGGCGATGGGCGCCCAGGGTTCCCACCCTGGGCTAGGAAGAAGGACGTCCTCCGGACTAGGGATTCAGCTGCCTACGACTCACCCTCGCGCGTCGCGGTCGCGGCCCGTCCGGTGCGGCACCAGCCGGAGGTCCAGCCGGCCCGTGCTCGGGACGCCCGGCTGGTAGTACACCCCGCCTGGTGGCGGCGGCGGCTGCTGGTATTCGTTGCCGGGCTCGCCGGTGTCGTACCCGGGCTGGGCCTGCGGCTCCGGCCGCTGCCACTGCCGCAGACCGCGCGGCACCGACCCCGGCGCCACGCTTTCCGGCCCCACGCCCATCCCCCCCCGCACCCCGCCCGGCGTCTGGACCGTACCCGGCGGCACCGCCTGGCCGGCGGCGCGGTTCGGATCGACGGTGCCGGGACGCAGCACCGTCGGGGCCGGCTCGCCCGGCCGCTGCGCCGGAGCCGGCTTCTCGGCCGCCATCTGGTCCTTGCCCTCTTGCGGAGCCGGGACCGGCACCGGCGGCACCAGCAACGCCGCGATCCGGTTCGGGTTGTCATACATCGCCGGCGCCTGCGGCGCCGCATAGTCGGAGCGGTAGGCGCGCAGCAGCGACTCGGTCATCAGGTTGTTCTCGACCAGGTGCGGGTTGACGTCCGGGAACGTCAGCTGCGGCTCGATGGCGAAGGCGGTCGCGTAGGACTGGACCGCCCGCTCCTCCTGCCGCCAGGTCTCCCACAGCGAGCCGATCTGATAATGGGCCCAGGCGTGGCGCGGCTCGAGCTTCACCACCCGGCGGTAGAACCCATAGGCCTCGCGCAACTCGCCCCGCTGCTGGTTCAACAGGCCGAGGTTGAACAGGGCCGACACCCTCTCGGGGTCCAGCTCGATCGCCTGGCCGTAGGCCTCCTCCGCCTCCTCGGGACGCGCGGCGAGCATCAACAGGTTGCCGAGGTCGTTCCAGGCCGCGGGATCGTCCGACTTCTGACTGGTCAGCCGCCGCTGCTCCTCGACCGCTTTGGTGACGTTCGGGGGCACCGCGGCGATGGCCGCGATCGCCACGGCCCCGAGCAGCGCCGTCAGCGCGATGGCGAGGGGAAAAGCGGGCAGGCGTGAGATTCTTTTACGCACTCTCGTCTCCTTCTACTGCTTGTCTATGAACCCTCGTGGGACAAGGGCCGGGCTTTGAGCTTGAGTTTGCCCTCCTCGTCCGCCAGCCGGAACTGCACTTCGGCGCACCCGGTCTTGGCCCGGATCGCCGCGGCCTGACGAGCGAGATAGGTCTGAAAGCTGTCGAGGTCGAACCGCGGCCCGTCTCCCGGACCGCTGGCGAGACCCTGGTAAAGCGCCTCGGCCGCCTCCGGGTCGACCGTCTCGCCGACCACGATCCCCTGGCGGGGGTCGAAGCGGCGGACCTCGACCGGCGCCGGCCGGTGCGCGCGGTGCCGTCCCTCTTCGCGCTCGCGCACCCGGCGGTTGAACAGCTCGTTGTAGCTGTTGAACCGCGCCTCCAGATCGGCCAGCCGGAAATTGTCGACGGCCGACGTGGTCGTGGCGTTGCGGAGGTTCCGGAGCTGCGTCTGGACGCGGTGGCGGAAGTCCTCCGGCGGCATCGGCAGGGCGCCGTTGAAAAACTTCTCGTACTCGATCTGCAGCAGCCGGATGTCGCGCGCCAGCAGGTCGAGCGCCTCGCCGAGACCGGGGACCGGCCGGCGGGACGCCGGCACCGGAGTGGCCGGCGCTCCGCCCGCACGTCCCGAGCCTGGCACGGACTTCGGAAAGGCTGACGGGCTCGAGCCGGCCCGAGGGCTTCGCTTGGGGTCCAAGGATCTCCTAGAATGCAACCTGGCCAATCATCATGGAACGTTCCGACTCCCTTGACGCC
>JBKKAU010000448.1:0-12395 GCA_046714475.1 Thermoanaerobaculia bacterium | reverse complement strand
CGTGGTCCCTATCCGGTTCCCGCTGCGGGGTTCGGGGTCTTAATATACACGCGGGGGGGGCCTTCCGGGGGCCCGCCCCTCTTCACTTCAGGAGTGATATCCTCCTATCATGACCCTCAAGGCGCGTGTTTACAAAGGCCGATTCGTAGTCGACGAGCCGACGGAGCTCCCTGAGGGCACCGAAGTGAATCTCCTCCCCCTCGATCCCGGGGACTGGCTCGATGCGGCGGACCGCGCCGCTCTGCACCGAGCGTTGGTCGCTTCTCAAGGGGACATCGAGGCTGATCGCCTCATCGATGCTGAAGAGGTGCTGAGGGAACTGCGGACGCCGTGACGCGGCGTAGAGTCCGTTTCACGGCGACTGCTCGGAAGCACGTTCAACTCCTCAGGCATTGGTGGCAGGAAAATTCAGCGCGACCTGAGATCCTTCATCACGATCTGGACGAGGCGGTCCGGATGGTATCGGTCGTTCCCGGGATCGGCTCGGCCTACCGGTCGGCACCCATTGCGGGTGTCCGGCGCTTGTACCTCGAACGGCTGATGTCACACCTCTACTACACGTACGACGAGCACGAGGTCGTCATCAGGGCTCTGTGGCACGCGCGACGTGGCTCGGGCCCCGACTTCGGCTCCTGACCATCGGCTCGGCCTACCACACCCTGCATACGGTCTCGCGCACCATGGGCTGGCCCGCCTTGCAGCCGAAGGCGCGCTGGAACTCGGGCATGTTGGAGGCGACGCCGTTGGCGCGGAAACGGCCCGGGGAGTGCGGGTCGGTCAGGGCCCTCTGGCGTTGCGCCTCGGGGGTCGAGCTCGAGCACCAGGTCTGGGCGAAAGCCAGGAAGAAGCGCTGGTCGGGTGTGAAGCCGTCCCGCTTCGCGACCTCCTGGCCGGCCAACGTGTCCTGGAGCGCCATGTAGGCGACGCGCAACCCGCCGAGGTCGGCGATGTTCTCTCCCAGGGTGAGCTTGCCGTTGACCTTCACCGGGTCGACCGCGACGTACTCCGAGTACTGCCGCTCGACGCAGGCGGCCCGCGTCTCGAACTCGCGCGCGTCCTCCGGCGTCCACCAGTCGCGCAGGTTCCCTTCGGCGTCGAACTTCCGGCCCGAGTCGTCGAAGCCGTGCGTCATCTCATGACCGATGACCGCGCCGATGGCGCCAAAGTTCGCCGCGTCGTCGGCCTCCGGGGAGAAGAACGGCGGCTGCAGGATGCCGGCGGGGAAGTTGATCTCGTTGGTCGCGGCGCGGTACTGCGCGTTGACCGTGGGCGGGGTCATGATCCACTCCTCGAGGTCGACCGGTTTGCCGATCCTGTCCAGCCGCCGCTTCAGACCGAAGGCCCTGGCCCGCTGGCGGTTGCCCAGGGCGTCGCCGCGGACGATCCGCAAAGAGCTGTAGTCCCGCCAGGTTTTCGGGTAGCCGACCTTGGGCCGGATCCGCGCCAGCTTGGTGAGGGCTTCCTTCTTGGTCGCGGCGCCCATCCAATCGAGGCTCTGGATGTCCCGTTCCAGCGCCTTGCGGAGCGCCGCGACCATCTCGTCCATCCGCTCGCGGCTCTTGCCGCCGAAGGCGACCTCCACGTACTTCTGGCCGAGGGCCTCCCCCAGGTCGCGGTCCACGGCGCTGATGCACCGCTCCCAACGTGGCGGGTCCTCCCGGACGCCGCGCAGCGTCGTCTCGAAAAAGCCGAAGCGGAGATCCTCGAGGGCCGACGGCAACACCGGCGCGAGCTCGGTCGCCAGCCGGGTGCGCAGGTAGAGCTTCCAGTCGTCCAGCGGGATGGCGGTGATCTGCTCTCCGAGCTGCCGGAAGTAGGCTGGCGGCGCGGCGTTGAGCTCGCTCAGGCCGGGCAGCCCCATGGCCGCGAAGTAGGCCTTCCAATCGAAGCTGGGAGCGAGCGCGGCCAACACTTCGACCTTGACGAGGTTGTAGCGGTTTTCGGGGTTGCGGCGCTCGACCGGCGAGAGCGCCTCCCCGGCGAGGGCCGTCTCCACCGCCATCACCTTCCGGGCGCCGGCCGCCGCGGTCTCGGCGGGCTCGCCGAGCTGTTCCAGAAGCCTCCGCAGATAGGCGACGTACTTCTCGCGGATCTCGGCCGATCTGGGATCGTCCGCGAAATAGGCCTCCGAGCTGGGCAGCCCCATGCCTCCCTGGCTCGCCGAGGCGACGAAGCGGCTGGAGTCCTTGGCGTCCTGGTTGGAGCCGAAGTTGAAGAGCGCGTTGACGCCCTCGGTATGCAGATGCGCCACGACCGGCGCCAGCCCGGCCTTGTCTTGGAGCCCGGCGATCCGCCGCAGATCCTCCTGGATGGGAGCGAGGCCGCGGGCCTCGATCGTCTTCTCGTCCATGCAGGAGGCGTAGTGGTCGCCGATCTTCTGCTCGATGGCGCTGCGCCCCGGCGCGGGGACGGCCGCCTTTTCCAGGATGTCGTGGAGGACATCTCGGTTCCTCTCCTGGAGCAGGGAGAAGGACGAGCGGGAGGCCCGGTCCGCCGGCACGGGGTTCTGCCGGATCCAGCCGCCGCAGGCGTACTGATAGAAATCCTGGCAGGGATCGGCCTGCGGGTCGAGGTTCGCCGGGTCGAGAAGGACCGGTTTCTGCGCGGCGGCAGGGCCGGCGAGGACGATGGCGCAGATCAACGAGAGTCGGGCGACGGCTTGGATCATCTACGGGCCTCCCAGATGGCCGGTAGTGTACAGCGGGGTCCTGACCGCCCTGCCCTGAAATGGCAACGCCCCACCGGGTGAAGCCCGGCGGGGCGCGCTATGTGCTGGTCGGAAGCGGCTCAGGAGATCTTGACGACGTTCTTCGCCTGCAGCCCTTTGGGTCCCTCGACAACCTCGAAGTTGACGCGGTCACCCTCGGCAAGGGTACGGAAGCCCTCGGCGATGATCGAGGCGTGGTGGACGAACACGTCCGCGCCCCGCTCGCGCACGATGAACCCGTAGCCCTTGGCGTCATTGAACCACTTCACGGTACCTTGCTCAGCCATTTGCGTGTGCTCCTTGAAACAGTAAACAGTTGTTTGTTTGCCGCCGAAGCGGCACTCCTCCACCCCCGTGGAAACCACGAAGGCAAATACAAGAAATCAAGCACGACAATCGCCGGGGGCTGCTCTCTGCGATCACGAACAGGTCCTCGGCGTATCTCCTCCGGTCACGAAGCTGAAGCAAGGGGTACTACAGGCTGTAAGGCTACGCCCCGGTCATCTCCGGGTCCGGTCTGAGTGACATGGGTTCATCGACGCGTGGGTTCTGCTGGGGGAGGGACTGGACGAGCAGGGGGTATCTATATACGGGTGCCGCTTCCAACCAATTTCTACCATGCGTCAGGGCTTGACGTACTATGGCAACCCCGTGGGGGAATGTCAAGAGGAGGACCCGCGATGTCGACCCGTATCCCGCGCCAGCTCGACCCGGTGGAGATCCGGGTCCTGGGGTCGCTGCTCGAGAAGGAGCAGACGACGCCCGAGATCTATCCGATGACGGTCAACTCGCTGCTCGCCGCCTGCAACCAGAAGACGAACCGCGAGCCGGTGATGCAGGTCTCCGAGGGGCAGGTCTGGGACGCCCTCGACCGGCTGCGCCAGGACGTGCTGGTCTGGCGCACCGAGGGGGCGCGCTCCGAGCGCTGGCAGCAGAGCGTCGAGCGGCGCTGGGGCCTCAATCCCGCGGGCAAGGCGTTGATGACCCTGCTGCTGCTGCGCGGCCCGCAGACCGCCGGCGAGCTGCGGGCCCGGAGCGAGCGCATGCACGCCTTCGCCGGCGTCCAGGAGGCCGAAGAGGCGTTGGCGCGTCTCGCCGGCATGGACGAACCGTTGGTGCGCGAGCTGCCCCGGCGGCCGGGACAGAAGGAGACCCGCTGGACCCATCTCGTGGGGGAGATCGTCGAGCCCGAGGAGACCGGTCCGGAGCCGGCCGCCGCCATCCCCATGGACACCCCCGGGCGCCCGTCGCTGGCGGCCCGCGTCGAGCAGCTCGAACAGACCGTCGCCAGGCTCGCCGAGGATCTGGAGTCGCTGCGCCGACAGTTAGGGGATTAGAGGTCTAGATCACTTCAATCCGCGCCGGGCCGGGGAGGACCTCGCCGATCTCGGCGGCGCGGTGGCCGCCGGCGAGCAGGGCTTCGAGCAGAGGCCCGGCCTGCTCGGGCGGGGTCGAGAGGAGCAGGCCTCCCGAGGTCTGCGGGTCGAAGAGCACCTCCCGCTGCAGCTTGTCGAGCCCGGCGTGGTCGGTGAAGACCGCGGCGACGTTGTCCTCGTTGGCGCGGGTGCAGCCGGTGCTGACCCCGCTCCTGGCGAGCTCATAGAACCGGTCGTGGACCGGCAGGCGCTCGAAGACGAGGCGGATCCCGGCCCCGGAGGCGCGCGCCATGCCGAGGGCGTGGCCGGTCAGGGCGAAGCCGGTGACGTCGGTCGCGGCGTGGACGCCGTGCGCCAGCGCCAGCCGCGAGGCCTCGGCGTTCAGCCTCTCCATCTCGCGCAGCGCCGGCTCGAGCCCCGCCTCGTCGAGCTTGTCGAACTTGAAGGCGTTGACCAGCACGCCGGTGCCGAGCGGCTTGGTGAGCAGCAGGCGGTCCCCCGGCTTGGCTCCGGCGTTGGTCAGCAGGCGGTGGCGGTCGGCCTCGCCGGTCACCGCCAGGCCGAACTTGAGCTCCGGGTCGCGGATCGAGTGGCCGCCGAGCAGGACCGCGCCCGCCTCGGCCAGCGCCTCGGCCGCCCCTTCCAGGATGCCGCGCAGCGCCTCGTCCGGCACCTCCTCCGGGAAGCAGCAGAGGTTCAGGGCGAAGAGCGGCCGGCCGCCCATGGCGTAGACGTCCGAGATGGAATTGGCGGCGGCCACCCGGCCGAAGCGCCGCGGGTCGTCGCAGACCGGCGTGATGAAGTCGGTGGTCGCGACCAGGGCGCGGTCGCCGAGCAGGAAGACCCCGGCGTCGTCGGCGGTCTCCGGACCGACGAGGATCCTCTCATCCCGTCCGGCGAGCCGGACGAGCGGGCCGATCATCTCGGAAAGGTCCCCCGGACCTATTTTGGCCGCTCAGCCGCCGGTCGTCGCGCAGGCGGTGAGGCGGAACTTGCGTCGGAACCATGCCATGGCGAGGCATTGTAATCGCACCGGCGCGCCGCATATCCTTCGCTCGATTCCTGAGTCGTCACTTTCCAAGGAGGGTTTGCCATGTACAGCAGGCTTTCGACGTCGCTCGTCGCCGAGCTGATCGGCACGTTCGCGCTGGTCTTCCTCGGCGCGGGCGCCGGGGCGTTGGGCAATGGTGGCTTGTTGGGGGTCGCCCTGGCCCACGGTTTCGTCGTGGTGGCTTTCGCTTACGCCTACGGCCATTTCTCGGGCACCCACATCAACCCGGCGGTGACGCTGGGCGTCTGGGCGGCGGGCAAGATCGACGCCTCGCGGGCGCTCGCCTACGTCGTGGCGCAGTGCCTCGGCGCGATCCTCGCCGCCTTCACCCTCGCCTGGGTGCTGGGCGGCGACGGCACCGGCCTGGGGGCGACCACGCTCAACCAGGCCCTGCAGACCGCCGGCGGGCAGACGATCCGCATCACCCCCGCCATCGGGGTCGTGGTCGAGGCCATCCTCACCTTTTTCCTGGTCAACGCGGTGATGAACGCCGGCATCAGCGGCAAGGCGACCATCCCGGGCGGTCTCGCCATCGGCCTGATGCTGATCGCCTGCATCCTGATGGGCGGGCCGCTCACCGGCGCCAGCCTGAACCCGGCGCGCACCCTGGGCCCGGCCGTGGCGACGGGCAATTTCTCGGACTTCTGGGTCTACCTGGTCGGTCCGATCCTGGGCGGCGTCGCCGCCGGTCTCCTCTACAAGGGGTTCTTCGAAGAGCGCGAGGCCGAGCGGGTGCCGGCCGCTCCCGCACACTCCAAGGGACGGAAGAGGTAGCGTCGCTCAGCCGTCCTCAGGGGCCTCAACGAGGGCCGGGCGTGGGCAGCACGTCCGGCCACCAGCCGTCCGGCCGGTTCAGCGGCAAGGGACAGGTCGCCTGGATGCCGAGCTCGTGGATCATCGGGTGGTCGTAGCGTAGAGCGAGACCGAAGCTGTCGCTTCCGTCGTGTCCGGCGCAGCGGTAGTGGGTGGCGCCCAGAGGCAAAAGCAGCAGCAGGGCGATCTCGGCCGCGGCGTAGACGCGGGTCCAGCGCGCGGCGCGCGGCGCGAGGCGGCTCCTGCTCAAGGCGCCGGCCCAGAGCACCAGCGGCAGGACCGCGGCGTGGAGCAGGATCAGCGCCTGCCACATCATGATGGTGGTCGGCGCCAGCGCGAAGACGATCACCGCCGCGACGAAGCTCCAGGCCACATAGCCGTGCAGCCAGGTGCGGTCCGACGCCGCGGCGGGCAGCCGTCGGCGGAGGCGATGGCGGTTGCGCTTCCACATCCAGCGGTTGGCGAGCAGCGGCAGGATCAGGGTCAGAGGGAGCAGCACCGAGAGGGCCACCGTCACCCCCTGTCCCAGCCGCGCCCCCGCGTCCGGCTCCAGGAAGTCGCCGAAGTCGAACCGCAGGGCCTTCTCCGAAAGCGCGAGCGAGGCGTAGCGCAGCCAGTAGAGCAGCCCCCTGAGCAGCGGAAAGACGTAGATCAGCCCGCGGCCGAGGAAGCCCTTGTCGGCCTCGGTGACGATCTCCGGGTTTGCCATCACGTCGAGGTACCAGGGGATCAGCGGCAGCCCGGCGAGCACGCCGCCGAGCACCGTACCGGGCCAATGCACCTTGAAGCAGCCCCGCAGCCAGAGCAGCGCCGAGGCCATGGCGAGCAGCAGGAACGAGGCGTGGACCTGGAAGGCCAGCGCCAGGGCGGCGGCGTGGAGGAACGAGGGCCAGAAGCGGGCTTGCCGCCGCTGCTCCAGGCAGCTCCACAGGTGGACGGCGCTGAACAGGAAGAGGTAGTTGGGGTTCCAGAGGAAGCCCGAGAAGTAGAGCCGCCAGGGGTTCAGCCAGTAGAGCAGGGCGAACAGCACCCGCTCTCGCGGCGAGAGGATACGCCGCAGCGTCCGGTCGAGCAGCCAGTAGGCGAGGACGTGGAAGAGCAGGACGACGAGAGTGGGCGCCCGGTGGTCCTGCCAGACGAAGAGCGGCAGCCCGACGAGCAGCGTGGTGATCCCTCCGGGGGCCTTGCCGCCGGTCGACATCGGGTTGCCATAGGAGATGAACCGGCCCTCGTCGGCCAGCAGCCACCCCCGGGCGAGCAGGTTGAGCTGGTCGCCGCCCACCTGGCTGCGCGCCACCAGCGCCAGCGAGATCAGCAGACCCGCCACGAAGAAGAGGCGGACCCGGCGGGCCGCGGCCTGCTCGCTCAAAGCTCCAGGACCCCGAACCGGGCCGGTTTGTGGAAGTCGGCGGGAGAGGTCAAGGTCGGGGACCAGCAGCTGAACTCCGGCGCTCCGTCGCGCGGGCGCTCGATGCGGTAGAAGTTGGCCCGCCAGACCTCCGGCCGATCGGGACCGAGCGCGGACCAGGGGATCGCCAGGGCGGCCCACCAGTCCTGCGCGGCGGCTCCCGCCCCGGCCTGCCAGCGCAGCCCCGGGCAGTCCCAGGAAGGATCGGCGGTCATGTCGGCCCTCTGGGACGTGGGGTTGTGGACCGCCGCGTCGAACAGCACGCCGTGGGGGCTCACCTCGAATTCGTAGTACCGCGCCGGGTCGTCCTCCCCGGGGGCGAGGAAGAGCTCGACCGCCTCTTCCTTATAGATAGGGTCGTCCCGCCGCTCGTACGTGCCCCAGGCGTCCCGGTCGGCGCAGTCGAAACGGACATAGAGCGCCTGCTCGTCCCGGCAGAGGCGCACCCGGGTCGGCTGCGCGGGGGGACCGGTGCCGTCGGCGAGGTGGTCCAGGGCGAAATGCGGGACCTCGCTCCAGGGCAGCCGGTCCAGGGGGACGGTTTGATACCAGGATCGAGGCGCATAGGGGACCCGCAGGTGGGGCAGCGTCGGCATGGCGGGGGATTGTAAGCCGTCACCCCGCCGTCCCATAGGCGCTGACTTTTGGCGGGAGAAGGGGGGAGGGAAGCCCGGAGGGCGCCCTTCTTTGTAGCCCAGGGTGGAAACCCTGGGCGCCATCCGCCGGGGCACGGCCGCGGGGCACGGCCGCCGGGGCACGGCCGCGGGGAACGGCCGCGGGGAACGCCCAGGGTTTCCACCCTGGGCTAGGAAGAAGGACGCCCCCTGCGGGGGCTACCCTCCCGCACGCCTGGGAGAGGGGACAGCGGGATGAGCGCCTGCGGTACACTGTCGGCGTCCATCACCATGGCCAGACCCTTTCTCACCGACGAGGCGAAGCAGGCGTTCTCCGACGCGGTCGCGGCGGTGGAGGGGTGCAGCAGCGCTGAGCTGGTGGTGGCGGTGCGCGCCCGGTCGGGCTCCTATCTCCACGCCGACCTGCTCGCCGGGCTGGCGGTGGCGCTGGCTACGCTCACCTTCCTGCTCTTTTCTCCCTGGCCCTTCGAGCTCGTCTGGTTCGTGGTGGACCCGCTCGTCGCGGGCCTCCTCGGTGGCCTCGTGGCCTCGCGGCTGCCGTCCGTCCGGCGGGCGCTGACCTCGCGCGCGGAGCGCCGGCGCCGGGTGGAGACGGCGGCGCGGTCCACCTTCGTCGAGAAGCGCATCCACCGCACGGCCGGCCGGACCGGCGTCCTTCTCTATATCTCGATCCTGGAGCGCGAGGCCGAGGTGGTGGTCGACCTGGGCGTCGAGACGCCGGCGGCGACCGAAGCCTGGGGCCGGGTGACCGGCGAGATCCGCGAGGCGGTGCGGCGGGGAGCCGACGGCGTCGAGGTGGCCGGCAAGGTCCGCGCCTTGGGCACCCTCCTGTCCCCCGTCCTGGTGCGCTCGGACAGGGATGTCGACGAGCTCGCCAACGAGGTCTGCGCGCCGTGAGGGGCTCGCGCGTTTTTTCCAGATACTGGTTACTCCTCCTTGCCCTGCTCCTGCTGCTGCCCGCGGTGGCGGCGGCCCGGCCCGGCGGCGGCGAGGGCTACTCGGGAGGCGGTGACGGAGGGGACGGGGACGGCGGCGGTGAAATCGCCTGGTTCCTCATCCGTCTCTGGATCGAGTTCTGCATCGCCTACCCGCACATCGGTCTTCCCATCACGGCCGTCGTCGTCGTGGTCGTCATGATCCGGCGGCGCAGGCGAGCCAAGGCGGGGCCGCAGAACTGGGACTCTCCCTCCCGCGCCACGGCGCCGCCGTCGGGTTCCCGTTCCCAGGACCTCGACGCGGTCCGGACGCTCGACCCGGACTTTTCGGCGGTCCTTTTCGAGGACTTCGTCTATGCCCTCTACGCCCGGGCGCACCAGGCACGCTCCAGCCGGCGCGACCTGGAGGCGCTGGCGCCCTACCTCAGCGAGGCGGCGCGGCAACAGGTCGAGCAGCGCCGGCCGGTCGGCGCCCCGGTCCACGGCGTCGTGGTCGGCGCCTTGCGGGTAGCGGACCTGTCGCTGCCCGCCGCGGGGACCGCTCCCGCTTTTGTGACGGTCGTCCTGGAGATCGAGGCCAACATGACGGTCGGCATGGCGGGGGCGGAGCACACGCAGTACGTGCGGGAGCGGTGGCGCCTGGTCCGCAACGCGTCGGCCCGCACCAAGCCTCCCGACCAGGTGCGCAGCTTCCACTGCCCGAACTGCGGCGCGCCGTTCGAGGCCTCGGACCGGCCGGGCGGCGACCGCTGCACCTACTGCGGCGAGGTGGTGTCGGGCGGCCGGTTCGACTGGAGCGTCGAGTCGGTCGACCTGCTGGCGCTCGAGGAGCGGCCTCCGGCCCTGCTCTCCACGGTGGAGGAGGTGGGGACGAACTGGCCGACGATCTTCCACCCGGACCTCCCGGCCCGCCGCGCCGGGCTGCTGCGCGACGACCCGGCGGCGACCGACGAGGCGCTGCAGACCCGCCTGCGGCTGATCTACGACGAGCTCAACGCCGCCTGGACCCGGCTCGACCTCGGCGGCGCGCGGCCCTACGTGTCGGACAACCTCAACGATTATCTGCTGTACTGGACCACCGCCTACCAGCGCCAGGGGCTGCGCAACGTCCTCGAGGGGATGCGGCTGATGGAGTCGAAGTTGACCAAGGTGGTGCGCGACCGCTGGTACGACGCGGTGACCTTCCGCGTCTGGGGAGCCGGCCGCGACTACACCGTCCGCCAGGCGACCGGCGACGTGGTGGCCGGCAACCCCAAGGTCGACCGCTTCTACACCGAGTACTGGACCCTGATCCGCGGGGCGGGGGTCCGCGGCGCCCCGCGCGTCGACAAGAGCTGCCCCAACTGCGGCGCGCCGCTCGACGTCAACATGGCCGGCGAGTGCGAGCACTGCGGCGCCAAGGTCACCCGCGGCGAGTTCGACTGGGTCCTCTCCAAGATCGAGCAGGACGACTCGTATACGGGGTAAGAGGAGTCCGTCATGGCGATCCACGAATCGGTGTCCCGCAAGCTCACCTACCAGGACTACCTCCTCTTCCCGGACGATGGCAACCGCTACGAGCTGATCGACGGGGAACACTTCGTGACGCCAGGCTCCCTCCCGGAAGCACCAGAAGGCCTCCATCAACCTGAGTTATTTCTTTGTCGAGCTCCTGCGCCGGAACCGATCGGCGTGAGCGCTCCCGGATCTGACCGACAAGAACGCCGAGGGGATCCCGGACCTGGTCATCGAGATCCTGTCCAAGAGCACGCGCAAGACCGACGAGACCCGCAAGCTCCGGCTCTACGAACGGGCCGGAGCCAAGGACTCTAGCGCCGGCGCCTTCGAGTCTCGTGGCGACGGCATCGTCTTCGTAGACGTTTAGCCGCCGGAAAAAGACCGGGGCGTGCCGCGCCGGAACGGCACGCCCCGGATTCCTATCCGGGTTTTTCCAGATTCAGTTGTCAAAGAGCACGGCGGGGCAGCCCTTAGCAGCCCGTGGTGGAAGTCCGTTCGGAGGCCAAATCATACCATCCGGGGGGCATTGATATCCTGAGCCTTTAGGAGGCTAAGTAGTTGCCCGGAACCTGGAGGCGCGCTCTGCGACGAGAGAACAGCCGCAGGACGGCTTGGACGAGCCACAAAAAGAACAAAGACAGGCCCTGCAGAGCTCGAGGCTTTCCAATTCCGGTCAATTTCCGCATTAACAAGCCCAAGTTAAAGCCAGCTACATGGACCAGTACACGCTTCAAGATATTACGATGGCCTCTCAGATAGGTCCGCCTAAGACCTCCTGTCTCGTAGCAGTGAGCAAAGCCGCGTTCCACCAATTCTCCGCGAAGGCCCAGCAAGCCCTTGCCGCGCTTCCCGCCGACCCGTCGGCGATTCCCGTATGTGGCTCGCTTTTCAGCCTCCTTGCCTTTCCAGTTGCGCCGGCCACGCTCAGGCTCTGAAATATAGGTCCGAATTCCTTCGGCTTGACAAGCCTTCAGCACCGCGTTGCTGTGATACCCCTTATCGGCAACGATCTCCGATACCACCTCATCGCTCAGATTCTTCTCTGCGGCGCTATCCTCCAAGACGTCCAGGATCTGGTCCTTCACCTCTTCCAGCGTCTTGCCCAAGCTCTGGCAGTCTCCCTGATCTGCAGGCTGAACTGTCACCGCCACCACAGCTCCGGTGTCTAGATCCACTGCATGTTCAGCCTTGTGAGCCAAATGCGTCCGCCCATCCTTCATCTTGGCAATCTTTGCATCCGGGTCATGGGGATGAGTCCAATCCTGATTCGACCCCTTCTTGGCCCGTTTGCGATCCAGCCGAGCCAGATCCTGTCGCGTCGGTGTCTCGATTCCCGAAGCCTTGGCCAAGCCACGCAAGAACTCCTCGTAGCCCTCTCCGCTGTCTCGACGCACAATGCTGCGCAGGGCTGCGTTGGCTTCCAAAGTCGTCGAGTCCACCCCCAAAGTCTGCCCTCGAAGCAGTTGCTCCTTGGCCAAAACCCTCAGCACCCAGGTGAATACTTCCTGGTGGGCTTCCACATCGATCAGCCGGCGATTACGCGAAATCGTCGAGTGATCTGGAGGCGTCTGTGTCAGGCTGTAGCCGAGGAATCCCCGCAGCGCCAGAGAGTCGGCAATCCGCCAAGCGATACCGCGCTCGGAGTCGATGCCTTCGAAGTACCCGATCAAGAGCAGCCGAAAGTAGATCGCCGGGGGCAGCGAGGGACGTCCAAGCGTTTCAGCGTAAAACTTCTCGCACTGCTGTTCCACAAAGCGGTCGAAGCCATGCAGGGCCAGCAACTCATTGAGCCGCTTGTAGAAGGGATGCCCAGGCCCCGACACCACTTGCCTGGCCTCGATCCAGATCGGCGGTTGCTGATGCTCCGGTCGCTTGCCCATCGCCATGGCCGCATCTCCTCAGGATACGAGGAAAGTCTACAGGCGAAACTTTCAGCGTTCAAGGCACGACGCGACGACTTCCACCACGGGCTG
>JBKKAU010000447.1:0-2745 GCA_046714475.1 Thermoanaerobaculia bacterium | reverse complement strand
CGCCGAGGCCGGCGCCGAGGAGGCGCGTTGCGCCGCGGCGGCGCTGGCCGCCGGCGAGGAGAGCGAGCGGGCCCTGCCGATCCTGCAGGCCTGCCGTAGCGCCGCCCCGGACGGTCCCCGCCGGAACGCGTTGGATCTGGCGCTCGCCACCGCCTACATCCAGACCGACCGTCACGCCGATCTGGAGGAAACCGCGCGCCGTCTGCAAGCGGCCGCTCCGGCCTCCGAGCGGGCGTACACTTTCCAGATCCTTGCACTGGGGCGGCAGAAAAAATGGGACGAGATGCGCGCGCTGGCCGAGCAAAGGCTGGCGAGCCGGCCCGACGACCGAACCGCCCTGCACGATCTCGCCCATACGGCGGAAAACCAGAGCGACCTCGAAACCGCCCACCGCTGGTACCAGCGCCTGGTCGACAGCGGCAAGGCGATCGCTTGGGACTACAACGGCCTGGCCTGGCTGGAGCTGCTCCGCGGCCGGGTGGACGACCGCACCCTGGAGTACGGGCAGCGCGCCGTGACCCTGGAGAGCTACACCAACCCCGCCACGCTCCACACCCTGGCGGCGCTCTACGCCGAGCAAGGCAAGACCGCCGAAGCCTACCGCCTCCTTCTCCAGAGCCTGGAGATCCGCCTGGACATCCACCCCGACGGCGACGACTGGTACGTCTTCGGCCGCCTCGCCGAGCACTACGGCCTGCCGGAAGCGGCGCGCCGCTACTACGGCAAGGTCAAGCCCCCCGGGGAAGAGGAGGTCGCCGCGACCGCGACCTGGGTCCTGGCCCGGAGGCGCCTGGAGGCGCTCGGGAAGGGGGGCCAGGCGGGCCGGTAGGGGCCAACCTCACACATCTCTTCGCAGTGGATGCGGGAGAAATCCGGACGGAAACGGCGGCCCCCCATCGGGATAGGGGTGGCCGGGAAGAGTCCCGGCCATCCCCTCCCACACCACCGGACGTGCGGGTCCGCATCCGGCGATTCAGAGAGTTGAGGTTACGCGGCGAGCCGGGGGACTCCCAGCTCGTCGAAGAGCTTGTTGGGCAAGGCGATGTGGATCGCCTGGGCCGAGTTTCTCCACCAGCGCCGGGCGTTGGCCGCCACCTGCGCGGCCGCGTGCACGGACATACCCCGGGCACGCAACTCACGAAAGATGGTGCGACCGCGTTTCCAGTGCTTGAGCTGGAGGGCTCGCAGACGATGGCGCAGCCATTTGTCCAGATCGCGGAAGACGCCGGGGGTGTCTGCCAGTCGGAAGTAAGCCTTCCAGCCCGGCAGATAGCCCCGTAAGTCGGCCGCGACCTGTTGCAGGCTGCGCCCACGGGAACGGCCCGTGAGTTGCCGTACCCGGTCCTTCATCGTGGCCAGGGCTTCTGGCGCGACGCGGCGCTGAATCCGCCTTCCCGGTCCCATCCAGAAGGAAAAACCGAGAAAGCTGCGACGCGTTGCGCGAGCCACCGCACTTTTCGCCGGATTGATCCGAAGACGCAGGTTTCCGTAGGCGCGTTCCAGCCACGCCATGACCCGTTGACCTGCTCGCTGCGATCGCACGTAGACGTTGCAGTCATCCGCGTAGCGGACGAAAGCATGACCACGGCGTTCCAGCTCCTGGTCCACTTCGTCGAGCAGCACGTTGGCCAGCAGCGGCGACAAGGGACCGCCTTGCGGCGTACCCTCGTGGCGCTCCACCTTCACTCCAGAGGCCAGCACTCCGGCCTCCAGGTAGCGGCGGATGAGACCTAGTACCGGCGGGTCCGCAATCCGACGCCGGAGCCGTTCTAGCAGCACGTCGTGGTTGACCCGGTCGAAAAACTTCTCCAGGTCAAGGTCCACCACCCAGCTGCGGCCTTCCTGGATATACCGTTGCGCAGCGACGACTGCATCGTGCGCACGGCGACCAGGGCGGAAGCCGTAGCTGTGCTCTGAAAAGCTCGGGTCGATCTGCGGTTGCAGGACCTGCAGTAGGGCCTGCTGGATGAACCGGTCCAGCGCTGTCGGGATGCCAAGCTCGCGCACCCCGCCTCCTGGCTTCGGAATCGTCTGCCGTTTGACAGGTTGCGGCTGGTACGTACCCGCGAGCAGTTGCGCGCGCACACGCGGCCAGTTCTCCCGCAGCCAATCGGGCAGTTGATCCACCGTCATCCCGTCGATACCTGGACTCCCCTGGTTCTGCCGGACTCGCTTCAGCGCGGTGTGCAGGTTCAGGCGCTCCAGCGCCTCGACCAGCAAGCCGCTCGCTCCTGGGCGCTCGGCTCCGTGCCCCGCCGTCAGGGTTTCCTCGCTTCGTTCTGATCCCGGGATTTCACCCCAGGACTCGTACGGGAGCTCCAGTTGCCTGGTCATCTGAGGCACTACCCTTTCGAGACGCACAGTCGTTTCGCCCTCCTCTCCGTTCGGCCCTTCGGGATACTCCCTACTACGGCCTCAGCTGACTTCTCGCTCCGCGGCTACTGCCGCGTCGCCCTTTCAGGCGCAAGGCGAGATCTCCCCGGGTAAGAACATCGGCCTTCCCCGCACGACCGCCGGATTTACGCAAGTTTCCTTGGTCACGAGAGCTTCGCGGTCATTGGCCCGCTTGCCCTGGTCTCCTGCGCCTCCTATCCGGTTTCTGTTCGTCGGCCCACGGGTTCGCTAGCCGCTTCCTTCAGCGGTCCCCTCACGGTCGCCACCTTGCGGGTCGCTTCGGTCCCTGTGACCAAGTTCCGGGAGGACTTACACCTCCAAGTCGATGCCCATGCCGGGCGCACCAAAAAA
>JBKKAU010000446.1:0-2498 GCA_046714475.1 Thermoanaerobaculia bacterium | reverse complement strand
GCCGCGGAGTCCGCGGCGCCCCGGGTTCAGGAGCGGGGGGAGGGCGGCGTCGGCCGTCAGGCCGTGACCTCTTCCGCCTCCGGCACGGCCGACTCGACGTAGCCGCAGCCTTCGGTGTTGCAGACGTACTGGGTGCCGGCCTTCTTGGTGGTCTTCTCCAGGAGGTAGGTGGCGCCGCAGTCGGGGCAGGGGCGCGCCACCGGCTTCTTCCAGAGGGCGGCCTTGCAGTCCGGGTAGCGGCTGCAGGACCAGAAGGTCTTGCCGCGGCGCGAGCTCTTCTCCATCATCTCGCCTTTGCCGCACTCCGGACAGGCGACGCCCGTCGGCTTCGGCTCTTGCGGCTTGGGGCCGGTCTTGATGAGGTGCTTGCACTCGGGGTAGCCGGTACAGCCGTAGAAGGTGCCGAAGCGGCTGCGGCGCAACGCCATCGGTTTGCCGCAGACCTCGCACGGCGGCACCTCCTCCTCGGCGGCGGCCGCGGTCTCGGGGGTGGCGCCGTCCTCCGCCTGGCCGTCGGTCCCCGCTTTGGGAGCCGGGGGAGCCGGCGCGGCCATGTCGCGCGTGTACTTGCACTCGGGGTAGTTGCTGCAGCCGATGAAGGTGCCGTAGCGGCCGAAGCGCATCAGGAGCTCGGAGCCGCAGGTCGGGCAGGGCTCGCCGGTCGGCACGCCGTCCTTCTTGACGTTCGGCATCTGCTCGCCCGCCGTCTCCAGGTCCTGCGAGAACTTGCGGTCGAACTCGGCGACCGTCGACTTCCATTCGACCTCGCCATCCTCGATCCTGTCGAGCTGCTCCTCGAGCGCCGCCGTGTACCCCTCGTTCAGGATGTCGTGGAAGCCCTTCTGGAGCATGCCGTTGACCAGCTTGCCGAGCGCCGACGGCAGGAAGCGGCCTTCGAGCTTCTCGACGTAGTCGCGGTCGGTCAGCGTCGACAGGATGGTGGCGTAGGTCGAGGGACGGCCGATGCCGTTTTCTTCCAGCGCCTTGACCAGGGTCGCCTCGCTGAACTGGGCCGGCGGCTGGGTGAACTTCTGCTCGCTGGCGATGCGCACGCGCTCCAGGACCTGACCCTCGGCGAGCGGCGGCAGCATGCCCTCGACGTCCTCAGCGGTCTCGGCGGTCTCGGCGGCGGCGTCCTCGTCGGGCGTCTCGCGGTAGACGGCGAGGTAGCCGGGGCTCCTCATGATCCGGCCGGTCGCGCGCATCACGTAGGGGCCGTTCTCGATGTCCACCTGCGTGACGTCGAAGACCGCCGGCAGCATCTGGGAGGCGATGAAGTGGTCCCAGATCAGCTTGTAGAGCTTCCACTCGTCGGCCTTGAGGTAGTCGCGCACCGCGTCCGGCGGCAGGTCGAAGCTGGTCGGCCGGATCGCCTCGTGGGCGTCCTGGGAGCCTTTCTTCGACTGGTAGCGGTTGGGCTTTTCGGGCAGCGCATGGTCGCCGTAGGTGGCGGCGATGGTCAGGCGCACCGCCTCGAGCGCCTCCTCGGCGACCCGGGTGGAGTCGGTCCGCATGTAGGTGATCAGGCCCACGGAGCCGCGGTCGCCCACGTCGCGCCCTTCATAGAGGCCCTGGGCGAGGCTCATGGTGCGTTTGACCGCGAAGCCGTAGCGCCGCGCCGCTTCCTGTTGCAGCCGGCTGGGGATGAACGGCGGCGCCGGGCGCTGCCTGGACTCTTTGCGCTCGACTTTGGCGACGGTGAAGCGGCCGGTCTCCAGGTCGCGCACGATGCGGGCGGCCCGCTCGCCGTCGCCCACCTCGGCCTTCTTGCCGTCGGCGCTATGGAGCCGGGCGGATAAGGCCGGCGGCTGGTCGGCCTTGAGCTCGGCGTCGATCAGCCAGTATTCCTCGGGGTTGAAGGCCTCGATCTCGTCCTGGCGGGCGCAGACCATCTTGAGCGCCACCGACTGGACGCGGCCGGCCGACAACCCCTGCTTGACCTTCTCCCAGAGCAGCGGCGACAGGCGGAAGCCCATCATGCGGTCGAGGACGCGGCGCGCCTGCTGGGCGTCGACCTTGCGCAGGTCGATGGCGCCCGGGTTCTCCAGGGCGGCGAGCACGGCCCGTTGGGTGATCTCGTTGAAAGTGACGCGCTTGACGGCTTCGGGATCCTTGCCGAGCACCTCGGCGATGTGCCAGGCGATGGCCTCGCCTTCGCGGTCCGGGTCGGGCGCCAGGTAGACGGTCTCCGCCTCCTTGGCCGCCTGCCGCAGCTTCTTGACCACATCCTTCTTGGTGGCGAGGACCTCGTAGTGGGGCTCGTACTGGGGCCCGATCCCCATGTCCTTCTTCACGAGGTCGCGGATGTGCCCCAGCGAAGCCTCGACGGCGTACTGCCGCCCGAGGAACTTCTTGAGGGTCCGGGTCTTCGCGGGGCTTTCGACAATCAGCAGATTCTTAGCCATGCGCTCTATCAACGCCAGTGGGGCGCGTCGGAATTTCAAGGGTCAACCGGCAAGCCGCGGACACTAGCACTGCGGTGGCAGGGGGTGCAAGGG
>JBKKAU010000445.1:0-5519 GCA_046714475.1 Thermoanaerobaculia bacterium | reverse complement strand
GCCACGTCCATGCCGGCCTTGGCGGCTCCGAACATCAGGGAGTGGGCCATGTTGTTGCCGTCTCCCACGTAGGCGAGCTTCCTTCCTCGCAGGTCTCCGAAGATCTCCCCCAGGGTGAAGTAGTCGGCCAGGGCCTGGCAGGGGTGGAGGTCGTCGGTCAGGCCGTTGATCACGGGCACCGTGCCGTAGCGGGCGAGGTCGACCACGGTCTGGTGGGCGAAGGTGCGGGCCATGATGCCGTCGACGTAGCGGGAGAGCACCTGGGCGGTGTCGGAGATCGGCTCGCCGCGGCCGAGTTGGATGTCGCGGCTCGACAGGAAGAGGGCGTGGCCGCCCATCTGCACCATGCCGACCTCGAAGCTGACGCGCGTGCGGGTCGAGGACTTCTCGAAGATCATGCCCAGGCTCTTGCGCTCCAGGGCGGTGGCGTACTTCGCGGGGTTCGCCTTGACGTCGGCGGCGAGCCGGAAGAGGCCCTGGACCTCCGCCGTCGTCAGGTCGTGGATCGAGATCAGGTGACGCTGGGCCATCGGGTCTCCTTGGAAAGGGAAAAGGAAAGGCGGGCTACAGCGGGTCCCGCTCCAGGGGCATGGTCATGCAGCGCGGGCCGCCGCGGGCGCGGGACAGCTCGTTGCTCATCAGCGCCACCACGGCCGGCGTGCCGTCCAGGAGGTCGTGCCGTCCGGCGATCACCTCGTCCTCGGCGAGCACCCGCCAGCCGCGGCGCGCCAGCTCCTCGAGCGTCTTGTGATTGCGGCGGTAGAGCACGATCACCCCCGGCGCCAGGGCGAAGGCGTTGGCGCCGTCGGTCCACTGCTCGCGCTGCTGGTCGATCGCCTCTTTGGCGCCGCCGCAGGCGACCACGTCCAGCTCCAGCCCGAAGTCGGCGAGCGCCTTGAGCAGCGACGGCCGGACGGTGAAGGTCAGCTCGCGGGAGTAGAGGTCGACCGAGTAGACATGCGCCGACTCCGGCCCTCCGGACTGGATGACCGGCAGGTAGGCGAGGCAGGTGTTGCGGTCGATCAGGGTGAAGACGGTGTCCAGGTGCATGTAGGAGCGCTTGCGGGGCAGCTCCACCATGATCAGGTGGCGAAACGGGGTCTCCTGCATCCGCAGGTACTCGGCCAGCACCTCGATGCCGCGGCGGTTGGTGCGCTCCGACAGCCCCACCAGCACGATCTCCGGGCTCGCCACCAGGACGTCGCCGCCTTCCAGGTTCGGATAGGGGAAGTGCGGGTTGTGGTGCGGCGCCCCCGACGGCGGCACGTCGATGTCGAAGAGGGCGGACAGGTCCGCGAGCGCCGGATGGTGCGCGAAGAGGGTCCGGGCGAGCAGCGGCTCGCGCTCCCGGGCGTTGGTCGCCATCGAAGAGACGACCAGGAGGTTGCCGAGCACCACCTGCGGGTCGCGCTGGAAGAAGTAGTTGGAGATCGGGTCGAGGTCGAAGAACTGCAGCCGCCCGGCGTCGGAGCCCTCGGCCGGAGTGCGGATCCCCTCGATCAGGGCGGCGGCGAGCTCGACCGGCTCCAGGTCCCTGAGCTTGCGGACCAGGTTGAACGGCACGCCGTACTCGGCCTCCAGCTCATCGAGCAGGGCGCGGCGCGGCTCCTCGTAGCTCACCACGTCGGCCAGCAGGTCCTGGGCTTCCACCACGTCGACGCCCACCTGGCGGAGGACGGCGGTGAACAGGTCGTGCTCCTCGCGCGCCTCGTCGCCGTCCAGGATGTCGTCGAAAAGCAGGTGCCCCATCATGGCGGGGACCATCCAGTCGATCTCCCGGCCGGGCCGGTGGATGAGGACGCGCCGCAGGCGTCCGATCTCTGAATTCACTTGGATAGGCATGGGCTGGACCACGAAGAGGCGCCTGGACAGGCGCGCGGCGGCGGATTGTAGCAGAAGGCTGCTGCTAGAATCCGCCCCGCCATGCTCTCCGATACCCCCCAGAACCCGCTCTATGAAAGGTACGCCTCGCCGGAGATGGCGCGGATCTTCTCCTCCCGGCATCGCTACGGAACCTGGCGCCAGCTCTGGATCGCGCTCGCCGAGTGCGAGCGGGAGCTGGGGCTGCCGATCAGCGAGGAGCAGGTCCAGGCCCTCCATGCCACCGCGGACCCCGGCAACATCGACCTCGACCGCGTCGCCGAGATCGAGCGCCAGACGCGGCACGACGTGGTCGCCCACCTGCGCCACTACGCCGAGCAGGCGGACCGCGTCCACCCCGGGGCCGGCGGCATCCTCCACCTCGGGGCGACCAGCGCCTTCCTCACCGACAACACGGACGTCCTGCTGATGCGCGAGGCGCTGCAACTGCTGCTCCGGCGGCTCGCCGCGGCGGCCTCGGCGCTCGCCGGCTTCGCCCGCCGCCACCGCGCCCTCCCCTGCCTGGCCTACACGCACTTCCAGCCGGCGCAGCTCACCACGGTCGGCAAGCGGGCCTGCCTCTGGCTCCAGGATCTGGTGATGGACCTCGAGGAGGTGAAGCACCGCCTGGCGACGCTGCGCTGCCGCGGCGTCAAGGGGACGACCGGCACGCAGGCAAGCTTCCTCACCCTGTTCCAGGGCGACCATGAAAAGGTGCGCGAGCTCGACCGGCGCTTCGCCCGCCGGATCGGCTTCGCCGAGAGCTTCCCGGTCACCGGCCAGACCTACTCGCGCAAGCAGGACAGCCAGGTGCTGGCGACCCTCGCCGGCCTTGCCGAGAGCTGCCACAAGCTCGGCACCGACCTGCGCCTGCTCCAGGGCGTGGGCGAGCTGTCCGAGCCGTTCGACGCCGGCCAGGTCGGCTCCTCCGCCATGGCCTACAAGCGCAACCCGGTGCGCGCCGAACGCATGTGCGGCCTGGCGCGGCGCCTGATCACCGACAGCCTGAACGGCCCCCTGAACACCGCCACGCAATGGCTCGAACGCAGCCTCGACGACTCGGCCAACCGCCGGCTGGTGATCCCCGACGCCTTCCTCTGCGCCGACGCCGTGGCCGGCCTCGCCGCCCACATCGCCGCCGGGCTCACGGTGCGCGAGGGGACGGTCGCGGCGCGCGTTGCCCGCGAGCTGCCCTTCATGGCGACCGAGACGCTGCTCATGGAGGCGTCGCTGCGCGGCGGCGACCGGCAGGAGCTCCACGAGCGCATCCGCCGCTACAGCCTGGAGGCGCAGGAGAGCCTGGCGGACGGCGGCGACAACCCGCTGCTCGACCGCATCGTCGCCGACCCGGACTTCCGGCTGACGCGGGCCGAGATCGAGCCCTGGATCGACCCGGTCGCCTTCACCGGCCGCTCGGCCGAACAGGTCGACGACTTCATCGACGAGGTCGTCACGCCAGCCCTTGCCGGCATCGACTCTGTCGAGGCGACAGCACCCCGAGTGTAGCGACAGTGATAGCACAGTTTTGTCCTGTGCTACCATCGCTACCAAGCGCAAGCCGTTCCAGCGCTGGACCAAGAGCTCTCACGAAGATGGCTCGTAAACCACCTTACGGAGAACACCAAGCCCATGCGCCAAGACTTCGCTTCGAGTCGCGCCCCGTTCTTTCACTTCGTCGTCGCCGCCGTCCTCCTTCCCCAGATCCTTGCCGTCGGTTGTGCTTCCAATCGGCGTGCCAACGCGCCGGCGCTGAACCGCCCCTTGGAGCGGGGGATCGCCTCCTGGTACGGCAAGCAGTTCCACGGCCGCCAGACGGCCAACGGCGAGCGCTATGACATGCACGACCTCACCGCCGCCCATCCGACCCTGCCGTTCGGCACCCGCCTCGAGGTGCGCAACGTCCAGAACGGCCGCTCGGTGGTGGTGCGGATCAACGACCGCGGCCCCTTCGCCAAGCGCCGCGTGATCGACCTCTCCTACGCCGCCGCGAGCGCCATCGGCGCGGTCCGGGCCGGCACCGCCAGCGTCGAGATCTACCTCGCCGGAACCCCCGGCAGCCGGGTGAGCGTCGTACCGCCGCGCTACACGGTGCAGGTGGCGGCCTTCAGCGAGGCGGAGCGGGCCGCCGAGATGCGCGGCGAGCTGGCGGGGATCTACCCCGAGGCCGCGGTCCACTCGGACGGCACCTGGAGCCGCGTCCAGATCGGCGCCTTCGCGGACCGGCTGCAGGCCGAGTCGCTGCGCCGCGAGCTCGCCGTGCTGGGGATGGAGTCGGTGGTCGTCGCGGCCCACTAGCCGGTATTCAATCGCCCCAAAGGCTCGCGCCCCCTCCCGGGTGGGGGCGTCCGCCGGATTGGGCTTTGGATCTATTGGGAAGGGCTGGCAGGTCCTTCGCCAGCCTCGTACCCTCTGAAACGGTGTGGGGGCGGCGATCCCCTCACTCGAAGACTCAAGGACGAAAAGGACTTCAAGGACGCCAAGGACCAGGAAACTGGACTCCTTGAAGTCCTTGTTGTCCTTTAGGTCCTTTGTCTTCTGTTCTCAAAGATCCTCCCCGGGATCGACCCGGCCGCTCAGGCTGGCGACGACGGCGAGCAGCTCGGCCGGGTCGATCGGCTTGGCGACGTGCAGGTTGAAACCGGCGAGCAGGGTGCGCCGCCGGTCCTCGGCGCGGGCGTAGGCGGTGATGGCGGCGGCCGGGATGCGCCCGCCGGCCGTGGCCGGCAGCGCCCGCACGCGGCGGATCAGGTCATAGCCGTCCTCGCCCGGCATCGCCAGGTCGGAGAGCAGCACGTCGGGGTGGAGGTCGGGGAGCACCTTGAGCGCTTCGGCGACCGACTCGACCGCGACCACCCGGGCGTCGCACTTCTCCAGCATCAGCGTCACCAGGTCGCGCACGTCGGCCTCGTCGTCGACGACCAGCACCTTGAGGCCGGCGAGGCTGGGCGGGCACCCCGCCAGCGGCTGCGCCGTGTCCGGATCGGGCAGGCGCCGCTCGAAGCTCTGCCACGCCCGCAGCGGCAGCTCGACCCGGAACTGGGCGCCGCGCCCCGCGCCTTCGCTTTCGGCCCGCACCGAGCCGCCGTGCAGCTCGACCAGACGGCGCACGATGGCCAGCCCCAGACCCAGCCCCTTCTGCGCCCGCGTCGACGAGGCGTCCGCCTGCCGGAAGGGCTCGAAGACGTGCGGCAGAAAGGCCGGGTCGATCCCCGGGCCGGTGTCGCTCACGGTGATCCGCGCCCGCCCGTCCAGCTGCTCCAGGAAGAGGCAGACGGTGCCGCCGGGCGGCGTGAACTTGACGGCATTCGAGAGCAGGTTCCAGACCACCTGCTGCAGGCGGTCCGGGTCGCCCGACACCGGGCCGGTGTCGGGGTCCAGCGCCATCTTGAACTGGATCGACTTGGCCTCCGCCATCGGGCGCACCGCGTCGAGCGCCCCCTCGACCACCGGCGCCAGGTCGAGCGGCTGGGCGCGCAGGCTGATGCGGCCGGAGATGATGGCCGAGAGGTCGAGGAGGTCGTCGATCAGCCGCGCCTGCGAGCGGGCGTTGCGCTCGATGCTCTCGATGGCGCGCTCGAACTTCTCTCCCTGGAGCGTGCCCGAGCGCAGCAGGGCCGACCAGCCGATGATGGCGTTGAGCGGCGTGCGCAGCTCGTGGG
>JBKKAU010000444.1:0-4507 GCA_046714475.1 Thermoanaerobaculia bacterium | reverse complement strand
CTCTACGATCTCCCTGCGACCCGACCTGCCCAATCCCCGGCGACGCACGTGCCGGCGACTGCTTCTTCGGCGGCGCCGAAGACCAGGGACTCCAGCAGGGTCTCGGGCTCCCAACCGGCGAGGGTGGGAGCTTCGAGGTCGAGGGCGGTGAAGTCGGCCCAGGCGCCGGGAGCGATGCGGCCGGCGTCGATCCCGAGCGCCCGGGCGCCGCCGGCCGTGGCGGCGTGGAAGAGGACGCGGGCGACCTGGCCGTCCCGGTCGCGTAAGGCGCCGCGGTTCTCGCTGCGCAGGCGCTGGCCATACTCCAGCCAGCGCATCTCCTCCAGCATGGAGATCCGCGCGTTGGAGTCGCTGCCGAGACAGAGCGCGGCGTCCGCGATGTCCAATCTGGGAAGGCCGTCCCCCAGGTTCGCCTCGGTCAGAGGGCAGACGCAGACGGCGCCGCCGGCATCCAGGAACCAGGCGAGGTCGCCGGCCTCGGTGTGGGTGCAGTGGACGGCGGTCAGCCCGTCGGCGGTCCCCAGGGCGTCGCGCAGCAGCTCCATCGGGCGCTTGCCGTAGGCGGCCAGGGACTCTTCGATCTCCCGCCGCTGCTCCTCGACGTGGATGTGGACGGGGAGCCCGCGGCGACGCGCCTCGCCGTAGACCGCGGCGAGGTCGTCCAGGCTCGCGGCGCGGACGCTGTGGACGGCGGCGCCCAGGCTCTGCCGGCGGGGATCCACCCGTCCGACAATCTCCTGCAGCCGGTCCATCTGCTCCCAGAAGGCGGCGGGGGAGGCGGAGCCGAAACGGCGCTGCGCGCCTTCGAGCGGTCGGCCGATGGCGCCGGTCCGATAGTAGGTCGGGAGCAGCGCGATGCGGATCCCGGCGGCCTTTGCGGCGGCCAGCACCCGTTCGTCCAGGGCGTAGTCGCCGCCGCCGTCCCCGGAGGGCTCGCGGTGGTGGAAGTAGTG
The DNA here is from genome assembly GCA_046714475.1 of Thermoanaerobaculia bacterium. Lineage (GTDB taxonomy): Bacteria > Acidobacteriota > Thermoanaerobaculia > Multivoradales > UBA5704 > DASPJI01. The sequence goes on along the minus strand of JBKKAU010000444.1, from coordinate 3,554 downwards.
GAACTCGCCGACGCAGGTGATGCCCGCGGCGCGCATCTCGCGGAAGGTGCGCAGGCAGAGCGCTTCGAAGCCTTCGGGGTCGAGGTCCGCGACCAGCCCGTACATGGCCTCGCGCCAGGTCCAGAAGCTGCCGCTTCCTTCAGGGAACGTCTCGCCGCGTCCGCGGAGGCCGCGCTGGAAGGCGTGCGAGTGGGCGGAGACCATGCCTGGGAGGAGGGCGCGGCCGGACAGGCGCAGGCCGGGCTCGGCGCCCGGCGCGCCTGTCGCTCCCATCGCTCCCACCATTGCGATGCGGCCGTCCTCGCCGACCCGGACCTGTACGCCCGGCTCGAACCGGTCGCCGGTCCAGGTCCAGTCGGCCTCGATGACTGTGGACATGCTCAAGTCTCGACGCAGAAGGATTGGATCAGCCGCTCCAGGAGCCCGTGGGCGGTCTCCATCTCGGCCTTGGGCACGAACTCGTCGGGTTTGTGCGCCACCTCGATCGAGCCGGGGCCGAAGATCGCGCAGTCCATCCCCAGCCGCTGCAGCCAGCCGGCGTCGGTCGCGAACGAGACGCTCGACCCCGCGCTCTGGCCGAGCAGGCCGCAGAGGGCGCGGTGGATCGGCGACGCTTCGTCGAGCAGCAGGGACGGGCTGTCGGAGAGCAGCTCGACATCGGGCTCGGCGGGGGCGGCGGCCTCGCGCACCGTCTGGCGGATGCGGTCGAGGAGCGGCTCCGAGGTGCTCCCCGGCAGCGGCCGGGCGCCGAGCTCGACGGTGCAGCGGTCGGGGACGACGTTGATCACCGTGCCGCCGTGGACGGTGCCGATGTTCAGCGGCACGAAGGGGACCTCGGGGAACAGCTCGCGGTGCGGCGCCTCCTCGCGCTCGAGGTCGCGGCGCAGGCCGGCCAGGGCGGCGATCGCCCGGCCGGCCGGCTCGATGGCGTTGACCCCCAGGTGAGGGTAGGCGCTGTGCGCGTTCCGGCCGCGGAAGGTGACCCGGACCTTCATGTGCCCCTTGTGGGCGCGCGCCACCTTGAGCGATGTCGGCTCGCCGATCACGACGCTTTTCGGCAGCGCCGCCGCTTCGGGGAAGCTGTCGAGGAGGTGGCGGGCGCCGAGCGTGCCGACCTCTTCGTCATAGGTGAAGACCAACGCGAGCGGCGCGCGCAGGCGGCCGGCGTCCACGCCGGCCATGAGGTTGGCGGCGAGGGCCAGGAAGCCTTTCATGTCGCAGGCGCCGCGCGCCACGTAGCGGTCGCCGCGGTCGGCGAGCTGGAACGGATCGCTGGTCCAGCCCTCGCCGGCCGGCACGACGTCCATGTGCCCGGAGAGCACCAGCCCGCGGCGGTCCCCCTCCGGCTCGGGCCCCGCCCAGGCGATGACGTTGGCCTTGTCACCGCCGGGTGAGAGGTTGCGGGCGATCCGCACCCCGGGCCGGTCCAGGTAGCCGCAGAGGAAGTCGGCGATGGGCAGGTTGCTGTTGTGGCTGGTCGAGTCGAAGGCGACCAGCCGGGCGAGCAGGCCGGCGTCGGAGAGGGGGGGCATGGGGGTGGATTATAGGGCGGGGGGCGATGCCTGCCTGGAAAAGGACATACAGGACAGCAGGGACAACAAGGACCAGAGAAAAAGAGTCCTTGGAGTCCTTGCTGTCCTTTATGTCCTTTTTTCTTTGCGCCTACACCCCCGCCGCCGGGGCCAACCCTTTGGGGTTCTTCTCTTCCCAGGCGCGGTGGAGGTAGCTCCCCATCTCGGCGAGGAACCCGGCGGGGCCGGCGCCGCCGTCGCCTTGCTGGAAGGAGAGCAGGGCCATCACCGCTTCGCGGTACATGTCGCCGGAGTGGAAGAGCGGCAGCATCTGCCCGGTGTGGCGCCGCATGTCGCTCGCCCGGCGCTCGCCGGCGTAGAGCATGGCGAGGTCCAGGGCCGCCAGCGCCGCCTCGTAGGGGAGGCCCTCGCGGAGCAGGCGGTCGCGGGCGTCGAGCAGGGCCTTTTCGGCGTCTTCGAGGCGGGGGGCCAGCTTGCCTTCCAGCCAGCGGAGACGGCCGAGGTCCTTGCGGTCTCCGGCGCGCTCGTAGAGGCGGCGGGCGCCGTCCAGGCAGTCGAGCGCCTGGCCTTTCCGGCCGCTCTCGTTCAGGAACCAGATGAGGTTGTGGGTGGCGCAGACCATCAGCCGCGGCTCGCGCGCGGTGTCGATCAGGTCGATGCCGCGGCGGATCAGGCGCGCGGCGGCCTCGGGCCTGCCGGCATTGCCCAGCACGGCGCCTTTCTGGATCAGCGTCCGGCCCAGCAGGTGGCGCTCTCCCATCCTGCGATAGAGGGACGCGACCCGGTTCAAAGCCCGCGTCGCCTCTTCGAAACGGCCGCCGTAGCTCAGCAGGTACGCTTTCAAGGTCAGGAGGTCGGCCGACATCGAGGGGTCTCCGCCGGCCTCCCGCTCGAGCCGCCGCGCCAGGGCGAGAGAGCTCTCGGCCGAGCGCAGGTCGGCTTCGATCCGGGAGGCGTTGACGAAGTAGATCCAGGCGAGGGCGCGCAGGTCCTGGACGACCGAGGCGCCGTAGAGCCCGAGGTCGAGCTGCTCGGCGACCAGCCGGGCCAGCTCCGCCGAACGGCGCGCCTGGACCGGATCCGACTCGTGCAGCGCGTGGCTCTTCTGCAGCAGCAGCTCGCAGAGGGCGAGGCTGGCGTAGGCCCGGGTGCCCTGGACCTGCAGCAGGCCCTCGACCGCTTCGTGGCCGAGCAACTCGGCGAAGAGCTGTTGCGCGGTGACCTGCTCGCCGTGCCGCTTCTGGAGCTCTCGCGTGAGGTTCCGCTCCAGGCGATCGAACACCGCGTCGTAGCTCCAGCTCCGCGGCCCGGCGGGTGCGGAGCGGGCCTCCTGGGCGGCGCGGCTGCAGGCCGGACAGCCCGCCACGAGGTGGCGCACCACCTCGCGGGCCTCCGCCGGCAAGGCCGTGCCGTCGATCAGCTTGCGGAACGCCTCACGGGGCGGATGAGAGGGCTGGGCATCCATGTTTTCGGAGAAACCCCTCCGCAGATACTAAAGTACAAGCTTAAAGAAGTCCAGACTCCTGCGGGCCGACGGCTCTGTCTCCAGACCGGTTCCCTCGTTTGAGGAGGCCCTGGCTGACCGCGGCGGCGGCCCGCTCGGGCTCGCCGACCCGTCGCCACAGATTGGCGGCGCGGCTCCATGCCCCTTCCCCTTCGGCCCGGATCGCCTGACATCGTTGCTCGATTTTCTGAAGAGAGCAAAATTCCTGCCACGCCAGGCGCTGCGGCTCGTCCGCCAGGAACCAGGGAACATCGGGGATCGCCGACCGGAGCCTGTCCATGCGGACCCGGGCCAGCGCTCCGGCGCGTTCCCAGTCGCCGCTCGCGGCCAGCTCGCGGGCTTTGGGGAGCACCCGCAGCCGGTCCTCGGGGACGCCGGTCTCTTCCAGGCGGGCGACCTGCTCCCAGCCGCCGGCCTGGAGCCAGAGGTCGAGGGCCCGTTGCGACTCTCCGAGCCGCTCCCAGGCGCGGGCGGCGCGATCCAGCCGGCCGGCGGCCTCTTCGGCCCGTGCCCGGCAC
>JBKKAU010000443.1:0-6071 GCA_046714475.1 Thermoanaerobaculia bacterium | reverse complement strand
TCTCGTGGGCTCGGTGATTTTTATAAGAGACAGGGTCCGGGCCGAGGCGCAGGCCGAAGCCGGCGCCGGCATAGTCCTGGACGACCGGCCGCGGACGGTCCGTGGGCAGCTCCAGGACCGGCGGCGGTCCGGCCAGCCGGGCGCGCCAGTACTCCCAGAGCCGTTCGCCCTCCGCGCCGGCCAGCCGCTCCGCCTGCCAGCGGGCGTAGTCGGCATAGGTGACGGGGAGCGGCGGCAGAGCGCCGGCCTCCGAGCCCAGCTCGCGGGCGATCACCTCCAGCGTCCCGAGGTCGGCGATCGCGTGGTGGATGGCGAGGAGGAGGAACGGGGAGGAGGCGGTCCGGAACACCGCCATCCGCAGCAGCGGCCCGGCCTCCAGGTCGAACGGCCGGTAGGCCTCGTCCGCGAGACGCCGCCGCAGCTCGGCTTCGCTCCAGCCCGCGGCATCGACCTCCAGGAACTCGGGCTCCAGCGCGGCGTGGACCCTCTGCAGCGGCTCTCCCGAGACGGCGTGGAAGGTGGTGCGCAACGCCGGATGCCGCCGGACCAGGGCCTGGAACGAACGCCGCAGCGCCGCCGTGTCCAGGTCCGACGCCACCCGGGCGGCGGCGGCGATGTGATAGGCGCCGCTCTCCGGCGCCAGGCGATACAGGAACCAGAGCGCCCTCTGGCCGTAGGAGAGCGGAAAGTCCCCCGTATCCTCGCCGGAGGGCGAGAGTTGGATCCCGTCCCTGGGCTCCTTCCCGATCCGCTCCGTCAGGCCGGCGAGGTCGAGCCCGTCGAGCAGCTCGGCGATCGACACCGGGACGCCGAACCGGGATTCGACGAGCTGTTGCAGCTCGACCGCGGCCAGCGAGTCGAGCCCCAGCCGCGTCAACGGCTCCCCGGGATCGATCCGCGACGCCGGCACCTTCGCGATCCGCGCCACCTCGCGCCGCAGCCAGGCGGCAAGGTCCCCGCCGGCTGGATCGGCCCCGGACGCCTCCGGCACGTCGCCGGACAGCGGTTCGACGCCGCTCCGTCCCACCAGGACCAGCGAGCCGTCCAGGTACCCCGCCCGGCAGGCGAGGCGGCGCACCTTGCCGCTGGTCGTCTTGGGCAGTGTCCCGGCGCGCAACAGCACCACCTCGTGGACGCGGACCTCGTGCTCTTCGGCGACCGCCTGGCGGACGGCGTCGGCCACCTCCTCGACCGCGGCGCGGGAGTGGCTCTCCAGCTCCCAGGCCACGACCAGCCGTTCCTCCTCGTCCACCTCGACGGAGAAGGCCGCGCCGTTGCCGGGGCGCAACGCCGGATGCGCCCGCCCGGCGGTCAGCTCCAGGTCCTGCGGGTAGTGGTTGCGGCCACGCAGGATGATCAGGTCCTTGAGCCGGCCGGTGACGAACAGCTCGCCGTCCCGGAAGAACCCCAGGTCGCCCGTGCGCAGGAACGGACCGGCCTCCGGCTCACCGGCCAGACGCGCCCGGAAGACGCTCTCCGTCACCTCCGGCTTGCCCCAGTACCCCTGGGCGACGCTCGGACCCGCGACCCAGATCTCGCCGACCCGCTCCGGAGCGCAGCGCCGGCGCGACCCGGGATCGACCACCGCCACCTCCTGCCCCAGCCACGGGCCGCCGCAGCCCACCAGCTCGCGGACCGCGACACCCGCCTCCGGGGCCTCCGGGGCCTCCGGCTCGGCCACCCGGTGCTGCTCCAAGGCGGCGGCGGAGAGCTCCAGCACCCGCGCGCCGGACCCCGCCGCGCCGCCGCTGACGAACAGGGTCGCCTCGGCCAGGCCATAGCAGGGATAGAACGCCTCGCGCCGGAAACCGCAGGGCGCGAAGACCTCGGCGAAGCGCTCCAGCGTCTCCGCCCGCACCGGCTCGGCGCCGCTGAACGCCACCCGCCAGGAGCCGAGGTCCAGCCGCTGGCGCTCCTCCGCCGTCACCTTGCGCGCACACAGCTCATAGGCGAAGTTGGGGCCGCCGCTGGTCGTCGCGCCGTAGCGGGTGATCGCCTCCAGCCAGCGCGCCGGCCGCTGCAGGAACGCCAGCGGCGACATCAGCACGCACCGCGCCCCCGTGTAGAGCGGCTGCAGCACGTTCCCGATCAGCCCCATGTCGTGGTAGAGCGGCAGCCAGCCCACCACGATGGACTCCTCCGACTGCCCGAAAGCCTGCCGGATCATCTCCTCGTTGTGCAGCAGGTTGCCGTGGCTGACCATCACGCCCTTGGGCGCCGAGGTCGACCCCGAGGTGTATTGAAGGAAGGCGACCGTGTCCGGCGACAGCTCCGGCGGCCGCCAGCCCTCGGCCTCCTCGAGCTCCCGCGGGCAGGAGACGGCGTCGGTCGCGATCCAGCGCACGCCGCGCAGCTCCGGGGTCTGCGCGGTCGAGCCTTCCAGCCTGGACAGGAGATCCGAGGTGGTCAGCACCGCGGCCGGACGGGCGTCCTCAAGGATGGATGAGAGGCGCGGGAGGCCCCGCTTGGACCGCGGCGGATAGGCCGGGACGGCCGTTACGCCCTCATACAGGCAGCCAAAGAAGGCTTCGATGAAATCGAGGCCCGGCGGGAAGAGCAGCAGCGCCCTCTCACCACGCAATCCGAACCGCCGCAGCCGGGCGGCCACGGCCCGGGCCCGCGCGTCCAGCTCCGCAAAGGTGAGACTCCGCTGTTCCTGCTCGCCGTCGGCCTCGAGGAAGGTATAGAGCGTCCTGGTGGCCGACTTCGCCAGTCTGTTCTCTATCGTACTGCGTAGATCAAGGGGCATGCAATGGCTTGCGTTACGTCGCCGTGAAAACACTACATATTGGGGCAGTTTCTACAATAAGTCAAGCAGACCAGGCCGAGCGGTAGATCGCCAGCAGGTCGTCGCCGGTCAGGACGGCCGGCGTGTTCTGGAGCACCGGCTTGAAGTGGGTCGCGGCCTCGGCGAGGTCCGGCAGATCGGCCTCGGCGACTCCCCAGCCGGCGAGCGTGTCGCGGATGCCGGCCGCGGCGAGCAGGCCGCGCAGGCGCTCCGGCAGCTCCCCGCCCTCCCCTTCCCTGCCGCCGAGCAGACCCGCCAGCTCGCCATAGCGCTCGGGCCGCGCCGGCCAGGTGCGCTCCAGCGCGGCGGCGGCCATGAGGGCGTTGGCGAGCCCGTGCGGCACGCCGTAGCGGCTGGTGAGCGGGTAGCCGAGGGCGTGGATCACGCCGGCGTTGGCATTGGCCATGGCTAGACCTGAGTAGAGGCAGCCCAGGCTCAGCTCCTCGCGGTCGGCGGGATGGGGCGAGCCGCCCAGCACCCGCGGCAGGGCCGAGGCGATGCGCGGCACCGCCTGGCGGGCGAAGGTGTCGGTGAAGGGGGTGGCGCGGCGGGCCACGAACGCCTCCAGGGCGTGGATCAGCCCGTCGAGAGCGCTGTAGGACGCCAGCGCGGGCGGCAGGGTGGACGTCGTCTCGGGATCGACCACCGCCACCCGCGCCAGCAGGTGGACCGAGCTGACCACCTCTTTCTTGCGCGGCTCGAGCTGGACGACCACGGCATGGCTCGAGACCTCGGCGCCGCTGCCGGCGGTGGTGGGGACGACCACCAGGGGCAGCCCGGGGCGGCGCACGCGGTCGAAACCGAACCAGTCGGAGGCGCGGCCGCCGTTCGCGGCCAGCACCGCCGCCACCTTGGCCGCGTCGATGACGCTGCCGCCGCCCACCGCGACCACGGCGTCATGCCCGCCGCTCCGCAGCTCCTCGCCGCAACGCTCGGCGTGCCCCTCGTCCGGGTCGGGCTCGATCCCGTCCCAGACAGCGGCTTCGATACCGGCCCCGGCCAGTTCCTGGCGCACGCGCTCGGGCCATCCCGCGGCCGCGACTCCCCGGTCGGTGACGATCAGCGGGCGCGCCGCGCCGATCTCGCCGAGCACGGCCGGCAGCTCGGCCAGGACGCCCTGACCGAACAGCAGCGTGGCCGGCATGCGCAGCCGCATGGATCAGGCTTTGGACGGCAGCAGCTGCTGGAGGACGGGGACGATCACCTCGGGCGGGTCCTTGTGCTTGAAGACGTAGCGGACGTCGCCCTGCGAATCGATCAGGTAGAGGTCGGTCGAGTGGTTGACGAGATAGCCGGCCGCCGAGCCGGAGTCGGTGAACTCGTAACGGGCGCCGTACCGGGCGACGATCGGGTCGATCTGCTCCTTGGTCCCCGACAGGCCGACGGAGCTGATGTCGAAGTACTCCAGGTACTCCTTCATCTTCTCCGGCTTGTCCCGTCCGGAGTCGACGCTGACGAAGACGGTCACCACCTCCTCCTCGGCCGCGGGACCGAGCAGGCTGTAGACGCGCGCCAGCTTGGAGAGGGTCGTGGGGCAGGCGTCCGGGCAGAGGGTGTAGCCGAAGAACAGCAGCACGGTCTTGCCGCGGAGCTGGCTCAGTTGGAAAGGCTGGCCGTCCTGGTCGGTCAGCGAGAAGTCGCCGCCGAGCTGATAGCGCTGCAGGGCCGGCACGGCCTTGCCGTCCTGGCCCTGCCCGGCTGCCGCGGCGGCGGCGCCCGGCTCTGCCGCCGGCTTGTCGCCGCCGCAACCCATGGCCAGGAACAGGGGCAGGAGGAGGACGAGACGCGTGACGGTACCGCGGGCCATGGCTCAGTGCATCCCGGTCCGCTTGCGCACGGGGGCGACGACCTTCTCCTCGGTGCCGTCCTCGAACCGCAGGGTGAAGGTGATCTCATCCCCCTGCTTGAGCTTGCGCTGCAGGTCGATCAGCATGAGGTGGAGCCCGCCGGGCTCCAGGGCGACCGCGCCCTTGGCCGGGACCTGGATCTTGTTCACCTTCTCCATCTTCATCATGCCGTCGTCGTCGGACATCTTGTGCAGCTCCACGACGCGCGAGGCGTCGGTCTCGGCGGCGACCAGGGTGCTGGCCTTGGCGGAGCTGTTCTCGATCTTCATGTAGGCCGCGCTCATGTCGTTGGAGGGCGGGACCTCCAAAACCCAGGCGTCCTTGATGACGATATGGGCCGCATCGGCCTTCTTCTCCGCCTTCTCGGCGGCGTAGCCGGCGGCGGCGAGGGAGGTGATGAGCAGGACGGACAGTGCAGGGACGATTCGCATTGATAGGCCTCCTTGTAGGACCTGCGCAGGATACCCGGCCCGGGACGGACAGGCAAGGGCCTGGGGGGCCGGGCTCGCCGCCGCCGTGGCGCCTCGCGGCTCAGAGAGGGATGTTGCCGTGCTTCCTGGCCGGCGCCGCGGCCCGTTTTCCGGCGAGCTGGCGCAGCGCCCTGGCCACGGACGGCCGGGTCTTGCGCGGCTCGATGATCTGGTCGACGTAGCCCCGTTCCGCGGCGGCGTACGGGTTCGAGAACCGGGCGCGGTAGTCGGCGATCCTCGCCTGGCGCAGCCCGGCCTCCCCCTCTCCGGCGCTCCGCAGCTCGCCGCCGTAGAGGATGTTGACCGCCCCCGCCGGACCCATGACGGCGATCTCGGCGGTGGGGAACGCGAGGTTGACGTCGGTGCGCAGGTGCTTGCTCCCCATCACCGCGTAGGCGCCGCCATAGGCCTTGCGCGCGATCACCGTGACCTTGGGCACGGTCGCCTCGGCGTAGGCATAGATCAGCTTCGCCCCGTGCTTGATGATCGCCCCCATCTCCTGCCGCACCCCGGGCAGGAAGCCGGGCACGTCGACGAAGGTGAGCAGGGGGATGTTGAAGGCGTCGCAGAAGCGGACGAACCGCGCCCCCTTGAGCGAGGCGTCGATGTCCAGCACCCCGGCCAGGTGCTCCGGCTGGTTGGCGACGACGCCGACCGCCCGGTCGGCCACCCGGGCGAAGCCGACCACCAGGTTGCGGGCGTGGGTCTCCTGGACCTCCAGGAACCGGCCGTCGTCCACGACTCCCCGCACCAGGATCCGGATGTCGTAGGGCTTGCTGGGGTCGTCGGGGACCAGCGCGTCCAGAGCCGGCTCCTCGCGCCAGGGGTCGTCGTCGCCGCGGCCCGGCGGCGGCTCGCTCCGGTTGTTGTCCGGCAGGTAGGAGAGCAGCTCGCGGAGGGTGGCCAGACAGGCGGCGGCGTTGGGCCGCACGAAGTGGCAGACGCCGCTGCGGGCGCCGTGGACCG
>JBKKAU010000442.1:0-2534 GCA_046714475.1 Thermoanaerobaculia bacterium | reverse complement strand
CTTCAAGGGCGTACAGAGCCTGTGCACGCAGATGCTGGAGCAGGACCGCCGCGCCGCGGACCGGCGCGACTGGTTCGCCGACCTCCGGCAGGATCTCCGGTACGGAGTCCGGTCCGCGCTGCGCGCGCCGCTGTTCTCGCTCCTCGCCATCGTCACGCTCGCCCTCGGCATCGGCGCCAACGCCGCCGTCTTCGGCGTGGTGAAGTCGGTGCTGCTCGACGCGCTCCCCTACGACGACGCGGACCGGCTCGTGCGCGTCTACGGACGGTTGAAGGACGGCACGCTCGAACGTTCGAGCCTGAGCGCCGGCACCGTGACGGACTTCGCCGAGCGGCAGCGGTCGTTCTCCCGGCTCGCCTTCTTCTTCCCCGAAACGGTGGACGTCACCTACTCCGCCGAGTCCGGGCCGGTGGCAATGAAGGCCACGCTTGTGGGGGCCGGCTTTTTCCAGACGCTCGGCGTGCGCCCCAGTCTCGGGCGCACGTTGACGGACGCCGACGCCGCGCCCACCGCGCCGCGCGTGTCGATGATGAGCTTCGCCGCCTGGCAGCGCCTTTTCGGCGGCGATCCGCAAGTGATCGGCCGGCCGGTTCGCATCAACGGCGTCTCCGGCGAGGTGGTGGGCGTGTTGCCGCGCGGCTTCGTGGGGCCGATGGGAGAGGCCGACTTCTGGTTCCCGCTCGACCTTGGCCCGATGCTGCGCAACCCGGTCAACGCGCGGCGCACGCAGTGGCTCGGCCTCGTCGGCCGGCTGGCTCCAGGCGTCACGGTGGAAGCGGCGCAGAGCGAGCTCGCCGGCATCTCCGCCGACATCGAACGCGAGTATCCGGCAGACGCCCTCGGCTTTTCCGTGTCCACCCTGCCGTTGCGCGACGCCATGGTCGGCGACACCCGCACTCCGTTGCTCGTGCTGATGACCAGCGCCGGGCTCGTGCTCCTCATCACCTGCGCCAACCTGGCCGGCGCCCTGCTGTCGCGCGCCCTCTCCCGCCGCAAGGAATTCGCCGTGCGGGTGGCGCTTGGCGCCGGGCGCGGCCGGCTCGTCCGGCAGTTGCTCACCGAGAGCACAGTGCTGGCCCTGGCCGGCGGCGCGGCGGGGATCGGGCTGGCCGCGCTCGGGCTGGCCGCGCTCCGCGAGCTCGCGCTGCCGGCGCTACCGGCGTACGCGGAGCTGTCGCTGGATCCCGACGCGGTACTTCTCATGACGGTGATCACGCTGTGTACCGGCCTCGCCTTCGGTCTGGCGCCGGCGCTGTCCGTCGGCCGCTCGGAACCGCAAGGCGTGCTCCGCGACGAGGCGCGCAGCAGCGAGAGCCGCCGGTCGCGACACCTGCGCGGCGCTCTCGTGGCGGGGCAGATCGCGCTCTCCATCAGCCTGCTCGCGGGCGCCGGGTTGCTGGCCCGCAGCCTGTGGGCGATGACCACGGCGCCGCTCGGTTTTGACCCGGAGGACGTGCTGACCGTGGCCATCCAGCTCCCCGCGCGCGAGTACGATTCGGAGGAAAAGCAGCTCCGCTTCTACGAGCAGCTCGAGGACCGTCTGCGCGCGCTTCCCGGCGTGACCGGCGTCGGGAGCACGAGCGAGCTGCCCATGCCCGAGCTGAACCGGAATGGGCTCACGATCGAGGGCGTGATCTGGCCGGAGGGGAATACTCAGCCCTTCATCAATTACGCCAGAGTCTCGGACGATTACTTCCGCACGATGGGCATTCCCTTGCAGAGCGGGCGCACCTTCCAGCCGACCGACAGCATGGACAAACCGCCGGTGATCGTGATCAGCGAGGCCATGGCGCGACGCTACTGGCCTGACGGGCGGGCGCTCGGCGCGCACATCCGGCTCGGCCCGAATACAGCGGCGCCGTGGGCCGAGGTGATCGGTATCGTAGCCGACGTGCGCAACGATCCCGCCCTGCCGGAGCCGGATCCCATGTCGTACGCGTCGTACCGGCAGAATCCGGGAGATTCCCGCACGTTCCTGCTCCGGACCCAGGGGGACCCGCTCTCCATCGTCCGCCCTTTCCAGCGCGAGCTGTCGGCTCTCGATCCGGAGCTCCCGATCACCCGCGCGGTCTCGTTGCGCGAGTTCCTCGCCGAAGGGCTCGCGACCCGCCGGCTCCCGGCGGTGCTGATGGCGGCGTTCGGCGGTCTGGCGCTGCTCCTCGCCTCGGTGGGCATCTACGCCATGTTCGCCAGCATGGCGACCGCGCGGGAGCAGGAGTTCGGCGTCCGCGTCGCGCTCGGCTCGAGCCGGCACGCCATCGCCGGGCTGGTACTGCGGCAGGGCGCCCTCTGGATGGCGGCCGGGCTGGTGGGCGGCATGGTGGGGGTCGTGGTGGTCGCGCGCTTCCTGCGCGATCTGCTCTACGGCGTGCCGCCCTTCGACCCGGTCGCCCTGGGCGCCGCCGCCCTGACGCTGCTCGCCTGCGCCACGGTCGCGCTGCTCGTCCCCGTCCGCCCCGCCACGCGCGTAGACCCGATAATGGTGCTGCACTATAGAGGATAGACCCCGGGGTCGCGTTAAATCCCCCCCCCCG
>JBKKAU010000441.1:0-1374 GCA_046714475.1 Thermoanaerobaculia bacterium | reverse complement strand
GCCGGCCGACCGGCCGCGCCCGCCGGCGCGGAGCTACCAGGGCGCCTCCCGGCGCTTCGACCTCGAGCCGCAACGGACCGAGGCGCTGCGGGCGCTCGGCCGCGCCGAGGGCGGGACGCTGTTCATGGTCCTGCTCGCCGGCCTCGTGGCCCTGCTGTCGCGGTACAGCGGCCAGGACGACTTCGCCGTCGGCACGCCGGTCGCCGGCCGCAACCGGCGCGACGTCGAAGGGCTGATCGGCCTCTTCATCAACACCCTGGTCCTGCGGGCGGGGACGGGGGGCGACCCGCCGTTCCGCGAGCTGCTGGCGCGGCTGCGCGACACGGTGCTCGCCGCGCAGGGGCACCAGGACGTGCCTTTCGAGAGGCTGGTCGAGGAGCTGCACCCGGACCGCGTCTCGGGGCATTCGCCGCTGTTCCAGGTGCTCTTCGCCTTCATGAGCCGGCCGGCGGGCCGGTTCGACATCCCCGGGCTCGCCACCAGCCTCATCGAGGTCGAGGCGCCGGTCGCCAAGTTCGATCTCTCGCTGGCGTTCCAGGAGTACCCGGAGCAGCTCACCGGCTGGCTGGAGTACCGGACCGACCTGTTCGAGGCGGCGACGATCGAGCGCATGGAGGGCCATCTGCTCACGCTGCTCGCCGGGGCGGTGGAGGAGCCGGGCCGCGGCCTCGGCGAGCTGCCGCTGCTGTCGCCCGCGGAGCGCCGGCAGCTCCTCGAGGAGTGGAACCACGACACGGCTCCGGTCCGGGACCGTCTCGTCCACGCCGCGTTCGAGGAGCGCGCGGCGCTGGCGCCCGGCCTGCCGGCGGTGATCCAGGGGGACGAGGCGCTCTCGTACGGCGACCTCGACGTCCGGGCGAACCGTCTGGCCCGCCACCTGCGGGGGCTGGGGGTCGGCCCCGGCGTGCCCGTGGCCGGTCTCCTGGAGCGCTCGTTGGACATGGTCGTGACGCTGCTCGCCGTGGTCAAGGCGGGAGGCGCCTGGCTGCCGCTCGATCCGGCCTACCCGCGCGAGCGGCTGGAGCTGTTGCTCGCCGACAGCGGCGCGGCGGTGATGGTGGCCCGCCGGGACCTGGCGGCCGGCGCCGACCTGGCGGAGCTGGGGACCGCGTGGCCGGTCTGGCTCGATGAGGACCGGGAGGCGATCGAGGCGCAGGACGGCTCCGACCTCGCGGCGTCGGCCGGCCCGGCGGACCTCGCCTACATCATCTATACCTCCGGCTCCACAGGCCGGCCCAAGGGCGTGGCTGTGCCGCACGGCGCGGCGGCCGCCCACTTCGACGTCGTCCGCCGCCTCTATGACGTCGAGGAGGGGGACCGCGTCTTGCAGTTCGGCTCCCCGAGCTTCGACATCTCGCTCGACCAGATCTTCCC
>JBKKAU010000440.1:0-2427 GCA_046714475.1 Thermoanaerobaculia bacterium | reverse complement strand
ACGAGCGACGGCACGAAGGCGAACTGGCCGACGATGGCGCCCGACTCGTCGGTCGCGACGGCGCCCGAGATCCCGCCCCACTCCGGCGCGTCGACCACCAGGCGCTGCCACAGCTCCTCGGCCAGCGCGCCCCAGTCCGTCTCCTCCTTCCACAGGCGCTGGACGCCGGGAAGGTCGTCCTCGCGGACGAGCCTGTAGCGAAGTCTCATCGGCCTCCTCAGCCGGCTCAGTCGCCCGGCATGACGTACCAGCGCTCGGGCGCGACGCGCTCGAGCCCGGCCTCTCCGCCCAGGACATTGCAGATGAACCCGAACGTATAGTCGACCGGCGCGAAGCCGAGCGCCCGCAGGGCCGGCTCGAGCGCGGGCGTCCGCATGGCCTTGAGATCGGTAACGCCGCCTGGCTCCCGGCGCCCCGCGAGCCAGGCCGCGGTCGCCGCGACCACGGCGGTCAGGTGCTCGGGGCGGCGGGCGAGCACGTCGGCGAGGAGCCCCGTCTGCCGCTTGGTCGCCGAATACCCGACGAGGCTGCCGTCGCCGCGGTCGCGCACCTCGAGGGCGATCCGCCCCGAGTTGCGGAACGTCAGCCACGCGGCGTCCCGCACCACGCCGCACGCGATCGGAAAGCTCTCCCGGGCGGAGCGCCACAGCTCCTCGTGCTCCGCGCCGAACCTCGCGACCGGCCGCGCCTCCACGGCGCGCGCGAAGCGCTCGAACCCGGGCAGGACCGCCGCCGCGAGCGGCAGCCCGGCGCAACCGAAGGTGGCCGCGTCGAAACGCGGCACGCCGAACCGGGGGGCCAGCCGGAAGATCCGCAGCCAGGCGTGCTCCGGCAGCGAGTAGACGATCTCGAAGCCGCTCTCCCTCCCCGCCGCGGCCGCCGCCTTGTAGAGGCCGACCAGCGGGTGCTCGTCGCGGCGCAGCGACGCGCCGCGGAGCTCCATGCGGAGGATGGGAGCGGAGAAGCGGAGCGCGCGCGCCTCGCGGCCCGCGACGCTGAGACGCGAGGGCGCGAAGACCTCCTGCCCGACGATCTCGCCCTGGGGATCGACGGCCACGGTGATCAGGCACGGCCCTTGCGGCCCGTCGACGAACCACTCGCGCCACTGCCCGGGCGAGAGGCTGCCCCAGCCCGCCTCCTCCCAGAGCCGCAGCAGACCGGGCAGGTCGCCCTCCTCGGAGACGCGGTAGCGGAGAGGGTCCATGGCCGTCCTCACTCCGCCGCCGGCAGGCCGACGGCCCCCCAGCCCCTCGCCGGCCAGGACGCTCTCCTCGACCGGTCTCCTGACGGCTTCACCCGCGGCGGCGGCCTGACCGACCGCGCGCACCGAAGCGCGCAGGACGGCCATGGCGGACGCGCTCTCCAACAGCATCCGCGACGCCAGGAGCAGCGCGCAGCCGGCGAGGAGGGCCGCCGCGGCCCATGCGCCGTCGAGCGCCGCCGCCGCGGCGAGCAGGCCGGGCAGGAGCGCGAGCAGGATCCCCAGGGAGGAGAGCCTGGGCCAGGAGCGGACCCGCAGGAGCTGCCGGCCCGCGCCGTGCTCCTCGATCGCCGTGCGGAGCCGGGCGGAGCCGAGCACCCCGCCCCGCGCTTCGAGGTCCCAGCGGTCGAAATCGCCGCCCGCGAGCACGACGGTCCCCGTCGCGGCGACCGTCCCGCGGATCTGCCCGAGCCAGGCTTCGGGCGCGCGCCAGGTCTCGCTCCAGACCGTCATCGACCGGGGGAGGACGGCCGCCAGCTCCGGCGCGCGGCGCCGCCAGGGCGTCAGGCCGTGACGCAGCCGGCCGGTCAGGCGCGCCAGCGGCTGGATGAGGTGCAGGAACGCCGTGAGCAGGAACCGGCGCCACCACAGGCGCCGGACGCGCCACCCCCTCCCGTCCGCCGGAGCCCTCGCCCGGTGCGCCCGCGAAGCGCTCCACAGCGCCTGCGCGACCGGCGCGGCGACCGCCGCCGCCAAGAGGACCAGGCACCCCGCGAGAGGCGCCCAGAGCAGCCCGAGGAGCGAGAACGCCGCCAGCGCCAGGATGACGCCGTACCACTCCGGCATCATGAGGAGCGAGGCGAGGACGCCGGGCGCCGGGTGGTAGACCGACTGGAACGGCGCGCTGCCGAAAGAGCCCTGGTAGACCCGGCCGCGCCAGGCGGTGAGCGCCTGGGCGATGCCGTTGCCGTACATCCGGCCCCGCCAGGTGAGATGGCCGAGCGCGTTGTACTTCTCGGGCCACTTCTGCTCGAGCAGCGCCTCGGCCCGGCCGTAGCCCTGCTGCTGTTTCCAATAGGCGCGGACCGAATTGCGCCGGTAGTGCCAGACCATCGCCCCCGGGCTGAAACCGATGCTGCCGCCGCGCTCCTGGAGGCGCCAGCAGACGTCCACGTCGTCCCCCGCCGCCCGGTAGCGCCGGTCGAAGCCGCCGATCTCCTCCAGAC
>JBKKAU010000439.1:0-2671 GCA_046714475.1 Thermoanaerobaculia bacterium | reverse complement strand
GCGTAGGTCCCTGCGCGAGCGGCTGCCGGACTACATGGTGCCGGCCGTGTTCGTGACGCTCCCGGAGCTGCCCTTGAACGCCAGCGGCAAGGTGGACCGGAAAGCGTTGCCAGCTCCGGAGCAGTCCGGCGCGCGCGAGGAGGGTTACGTGGCGCCGCGCACCCGCGAGGAGGAGATCCTGGCGGGCGTCTGGGCGCAGGTGCTGCGCCTGCCGCGGGTGGGGGTGAACGACAACTTCTTCGAGCTCGGCGGCGATTCGATCCTCTCGATCCAGATCGTGGCGCGGGCGCGCCAGGCCGGCCTTCTGTTCACCGTGCGGGAGATCTTCGAGCACCATACCGTGGCCGGGCTCGCCCGCCACGTCACGGCCACGGACGGCGCTGCTCTGGCCGGACAGGGAGCGGTGACGGGCGAGGTGCCGCTCACCCCGATCCAGAGCCAGTTCTTCGACCTGGGTTACGCGGACCCCTACCACTTCAACCAGGCCCTGCTGCTGGAGGCGCGCGAGTCCCTCTCCCCCGCCGCCCTGGAGCGCGCCATGGCCGCGATCGTGGAGCACCACGACGCCCTGCGCATGCGGTTCGACGGAAGACGGCAGGAGAACGCGCCGAACGAGCCGGTAGTGCCGTTCCACCAGGTCGACCTTTCAGGGTTGCCGGCGTCCCGCCAGGATAAGGCCTACGAGTTGGCGGCCGAGGCCCTCCAGGCTGGCTTCGATCTGTCCACCGGGCCTCTCACCCGCCTCTGTCTGTTCGACGCCAGCTCTGAGCCGTCAAGGCTGCTCTGGGTCACCCATCACCTGGTGGTGGACGGCGTCTCCTGGCGCGTGCTGCTTGAAGACTTCGAGGCGGCATATCGTGGGGCCGCCTTGCCGCCCAAGACCACCTCGTTCCAGGAGTGGGCGCGCCGCCTGACCGGGCATGCCGAGGCGTTGGCCGGCGAGTTGGAGTACTGGCGCGAGACCGCCCGGGTTCCGGTGCCCCGCCTGCCGGTGGATCTCCCGAGAGAAGAGGGGAGCCTCAGCGGGGACGAGGCCACGGTCGCCTTCGAGCTGAGCGCCGAAGAGACCACGGACCTGCTCCAGACCCTGCCGGCGGTCTACCACAGCCGCATCGACGACGCATTGCTCAGCGCCCTCGTACGGGCGCTGAAGGACTGGACCGGCTCCTCGCGCCTGCGGGTGGACCTGGAGGGGCATGGCCGCGAGCCGATATCTGGCGATGTCGCCGACCTCGACGTCTCGCGCACCGTGGGCTGGTTCACCTCGATGTACCCGGTCGTCCTGGAGGCGGGCGACGCCGATGCCGGCCGTGCGCTGGTGAGCGTCAAGGAGCGGCTGCGCGCCGTGCCCGGGCGCGGCATCGGCTACGGTTTGTTGAGCCATCTCCTGGAGGAGGCGCCGCCGGCCGAGGTCCTGTTCAACTACCTGGGCCAGGCCGATGCCACCGCCGAGGAGCTCTCTCTCTTCCGGGCTTCCACGACCTCCACCGGCCCTTGCCGGAGCCCGCGCGCGCGCCGTACCCACCTGTTGGAGGTCACCGGCATCGTCACGGAAGGCCGGCTCCAGGTCACTTTGACGTATGGCTCCCGGACGCATCGCCGGGAGACCGTGGAGCGGCTGGCAGCGGCCTACGCCGGCGCGCTTCGCGAGCTGATCCAGCACAGCCGGGAGAGCGAAGAGGTGTTCACGCCTTCCGACTTCCCCAAGGCCCGGCTCGACGCCCGCGGCTTTGACAAATTGGCGGCTCTGCTCGCCGACGACGACTGAAAAGCATCATGAAGAACGTCGAAGACATCTATCCCCTCACGCCGCTCCAGAGCGGCATGTTGTTCCATAGCCTGATGGCGCCCGAGTCCGGGGTCTACGTCAACCAGGTCACCTGCACCCTCCCCGACGACCTCGATTCCCGGCTGTTCCAGCAAGCCTGGGAGAGGCTCGTCCAACGCCACGGGGTGCTGCGCACCGCCTTCCTCTGGGACGGGCTCGAGGAGCCCCTGCAGGCCGTCCGCAAGAAGGTTGCCCTCCCCTGGCAGGAGCTGGACTGGCGCGGTCTCCCCGCGGAGGAGCGGCAGCGCCGCTTCGAAGAGCTGCGGCACCGCGAACGGCACACGCCTCTGCCCCTGAGCAAGGCGCCGGTGCTGCGTTTCTCGCTGATCCGCCTCGACGGCGAGCACGGGTTCATCTGGACGTTCCACCACCTGCTGCTGGACGGCTGGTCGCTCCCCCTCCTGGTCCAGGAGCTGGTGGCGGTCTACACGGTCCTGCGGGAGGGCCGGGAGCCGGCTCTGCAGCCGGCGCGGCCGTTCAGCGAATACGTCGTCTGGCTGCAGAAGCAGGATGCGGCGAAGGCGGAGCCTTTCTGGCGCGGGGAGCTCGCGGGGTTCACCGCCCCCAATTCCCTGGGCATCCTCGGCATGGAACACCCGGCTTCGGGCTACGCCGAGCACGAGCTCCAGCTCTCCCGCGAGGTCACGGCGGGTCTGCAGGCCCTGGCGGCGCGGCACAAACTGACTCTCCAGACCGTCACCCTGGGCGCCTGGGCCGTGCTCCTCAGCCGCTATGGCAACGAGGAGGACGTGGTCTTCGGCAACGTGGTCTCGGGCCGTCCGGCCGCTCTGCCCGGCGTCGAGGCCATGGTCGGCATGTTCGTCAACACCCTGCCCGTGCGGG
>JBKKAU010000438.1:0-2036 GCA_046714475.1 Thermoanaerobaculia bacterium | reverse complement strand
CGCCTGGTCGCTGGCGTAGACGGTGAGCGGCGGCAGGTCCGGGCGGCCGGCGAGGCCGCGGGTGCGGACGTCGGCCCCGGGCAGGCGGTGGCGGGCCGCGGCGAGCCCCACCAGGCTGCTCGACGAGGCGGTGTCCTTGATGTGGCCGCGGAAGCCGGCGGGGAGGACCATCATCTGCCGCAGCCAGTCGCAGGCCCGCTCTTCCAGCTCGACGGCGGCCGGCGAGGTGCGCCAGAGCATGGCGTTGACGTTGAGGCCGGCGGCGAGCGTCTCGCCCAGGATGCCCGGCGCCGAGCCGGTGATCGCGAAGTAGGCGAGGAAGCCGGGGTGGTTCCAGTGGGTGACGTTGGGCTCGATCAGCCGCTGGTAGTCGTCGAGCAGCCGGTCGAGCGGCTCGGGCATTGCGGGCGGGGCTTCGGGCAGCGACCGCGCGACGTCGCCCGGGGCGACCGGCGGCAGCACGGGCAGGTCGCCCACGTGTTCCAGGTAGTCGGCCAGCAGGTCGGCGGCGCGGTGCATCGCCCGCCGGAAATCGTCGACAGGGAGGTCTCCGGGCATGGCGGGGATCTTACCCGGAAATGAAAAAGGGCGGCTTTAAGGCCGCCCTTCGTCCACCCCTCCGAAGAGCGGGTTTACTTGGACGCGGTCGTGGTCGCGATGCCCTTGCGCCGCAGCTCGTCGTCGATCACCTTGGTGAGCTGCTCGAGCGGCACGGCGCCGTTGATGAACCGGCCGTTGACGAACATGGCCGGAGTGCCGCTGACGCCCGCCACGGTGCCTTCCTGCATGTCGGACTGCACCTGGTTGGCGTACTTGCCGGAGTCGAGGCAGGCGTTGAAGGCCTCGGCCGTCATGCCGAGCTCGACCGCCTTGGCCTTGAGGGCGTCGACCGCGAGCGCCTGCTGGTTCTGGAACATGGCGTCATGCATCTGCAAGAACTTGCCCTGGTCGTTGGCGCAGAGCGAAGCCTCGGCCGCCTTCTGGGCGTGCTGGTGGTTGCCGAGCGGGAACTGGCGGAAGACGATGCGCACCTTGTCGCCGTACTGCTGCTTGACCTGGTCCAGGGTGGGGATCAGACGGGCGCAGTAGGGGCACTGGAAGTCGGAGAACTCGACGATGGTGACCGGCGCGTTCGCGGGGCCCTGGGCGGGGCCGATGGCCGCGACCTGGACCCGGTCGGGCTCCATCAGGTGCTCCACCTTGTACTTGCCCTCGAGGCCCTGGAAGAAGGCCTGCCGCGCCTCCGCCTGGCGCTGCTGCCCCAGGTACTCCTTGATCTGCCCCGCCACCTGCTCCTTGGGGCGCGGGATCTGCGCCCGGTTCTGCTCGTAGAAGGAGTCGACGTCCGCGTCGGTCACCTCGGCCGGCTTGAGCTCGGTGAGGATCTGGTCCTTGGTCACCTTGCGGGCCGCGGCCTCGGCCTCCAGCAGGCGGTCCTGGATGGCCTGCTCGAGCGCCCTCTCGATGAGCTCGCGCCGCTGTTGCTGGTACTGGCGCTCGAGCTGCGCGAAGGTGTCCTTGGCGGTCTCCCGGACGTCGGCCTCGGTGATCGTCTTGCCGTTGACCCGGGCGAGCGCCTGGGTATCGGTCGTTTCGGTCTTCTTCTCGGCGGCCGAGCAGGCCGGCAGCCCGGCGCCGAGCGCCAGGGCAAGGACCAGCGCGCCCGAAAGCAGCGGGCGGCGGCCGGTCCCGATACGGAGAGATGCATTCATCGTCTGACTCCTTTGGGGGGTTGAAACAAACCTCTAAGCGGACAAATTGGACATGTATTTTAGCATGATGGATCTGACGCGACGGCGCGCCCTCTACTTCTCTGGTGTCTTCCTGGGCTCGGAACGATCCGCGGCGCCGTCAAATTCCCGCCGCCGCGTTCAGGACGCGAGGTGCCGCGCCACCAGTCCTTCGAGGATCCGTTCGGCCGCGATGCCGCGCAGCCGCATCGCCGGGGCGTCGAGCAGGGCCTCGGCCAGGGCGAGCCGGCCGCGGCGCGGCCCGGCTTCCGGGGCGAGCTCCAGCGAGCGCAGGACGGCCGCCGC
>JBKKAU010000437.1:0-3086 GCA_046714475.1 Thermoanaerobaculia bacterium | reverse complement strand
CACCGGCGCCCTCCCGCGGGGGACGGGGGCCCCGCCCAGGGCCGCCGCGGCCCACCTGCGGCCACCCGGGGCCCCCGGAGGGCGACCGCGGCCCTCTAGAGGGTAACCACTGCCCTCAGCAGGGCGGCCGTGGCCCCGCAGAGGGCGGCGATCGCACCGTGGAGGGGGAGCGCCGCCCTCTATGGGGCAGCCGTTGCCCTGCGGAGGGCCACGGTGGCCCAAGTTTCCGTCGAAGCGCGCGAAAGCTCGGACATCAAGAGCTGGCGGTGGTGCCTCCCCCCCTGGGCGGGTGGGTGGCAGGGAGCGGGGGAGGTCAGGTGGGGGGCTTTCTTTTGCGGCGCCTCCGACCAGGCATGCACGCCTGGTCAAAGACCCAGCACGTGGAGAAGCGCTGTCCGTACCTCGGCCCAGCGATAAGCAGGAAAGGCCGCGATCCAAGGACCAAGATGGGATCTCTCGACGGAGCGGATCCACTCCGGCTTCAGGACACAGGGAGAAGGGAGTCCCTCTTCGGGAGAAAGGACGACCTCCCACGGAAGGCTGCGGACCTGGGTGGAGAGGGGAATGACCGGGAGTTGACTCAGGGAAGGGAGGACATCTTCACGGCCGAGGACAAGGACCGGCCGGCGTTTGTCAGGAGCGGAGAAGCGGAACCACCGGATATCGCCGCGGCGGATCAACGGAGCTCCAGGTCCTCGTCCTCTGCAATGGCTCCCTGGGGGCCCTTCGCGACCCACTCCTGCCAGAGCCGAATCTGCTCTTCTGGAGAGAGCTCGATCTCGCTCTCTTCAATGGGGTCGATCATGACGTGGACACGCTTGCCATCCAGCGGAGGAATCTCGGAGTCCAACCTGATCATGTTGCCTTGGAGAACGCCTGTCCGAGAGGCTGTCATGGCGTAAGGATATCACCTGCCGGCGGGCCATCTCGAGGCAATTCGACGTCAAGCACCTGCTCGGCCCCGGTCTGCCCGGTCCGGGACAGGACGTCTCCCTCGTCCGCGGAGTGGGCGGCAAGCGCGGAGAGGGACGGGGACCCTCTCCGCTCGGCATAACTTGCCTATGGAAGGAAGCCGAAGCGATCGTTGACCCCAGACAGCTCGTCACTATCCGGGCCGATGAAGTCAAGGTTGTAGTACTTGATCTCGCCCGAGCTGAGTTGCTCGATCCACGCCTCGACTTGCGAGTTGGTGAAGCGGATCACGATCGGCCATAGGTAGCCGTTTGACCGGGGGCCGACGACGCGCAGCAGCACCTCGGGTCTGTCCGGGAAGACGCCCGCAGCGCATACCGTCTGCTCGACGCAATCGGCCACTTGGGTAGCAGTTCGCGAAGTGCCGCCGGCCGTAAGACGGACCTTGAAGCGGAAGTCCGGCATGTCAGGACTCGTCATCCAAGAACCGGCCGGAGGTGAGGGAGGGGTTGACCTAGTCCATTCAAGCCGAACACCCAGAGCTCTTACGTCAACATCCAGCGGCGTCCATGTAGCGCCATTTGCCGACGAGTACATCGTTGAGCGAGCTGTAGTCAGCGATTCATCCCCTGCCAGGAACAGGTCCACCTCCGCAAAGGCGTCCCATTGGACGCCTGCATAGAGATTACCGCCCTCCGGTACGCGGATGTTGGCTTCGGCACAATCAGCACCCACCCACTGCGGCGGGGACAGTGACTGGCTGATGGAGACAGCCGACGGAACCACCCCGAGAAGGGTTCCTGGAGTCCCATTCGGCCCGTCATCGTCGAAGAAAAGAAAGTTGAACGGCGCTATTGCAGCACCGAGGCCAGACTGCCACGCCACGCAAACTCGCGCCGCTCGGGCCGGAAATGGTGCGGGGCCAAACCTCTGTACGTACTGCGCGCTCGGCGTGAACGGAAGTCTATACCCGTTCTCAAACGTGCCGTCGTCATACGCGATGCCGCCGGTGCACGTCGGACCCGCCTTCGGCGCGGCTGGCATTCCGATCGCCACAGGTAAGTCGGTTAGCTTCTCGTAGGTCTCTTGGGCCTGTACGACAGAGGCGCAGAGAATGAGTCCGGCCAGTACTCGCTTCATGTGCTCTCCTTACCGTCGGTTGGTGGAGGGTGGATAGCCGTTATTTTAGCTCGCTTTGTTGTCAGTTCTAGCAGATTGCTGAAAATCTACTTGAAGGGGGGTTGCGGAAGCCTGAGGAGCACACCCCCTGCAGAGGAGTCAGTCCAGACTACTCGGAGAACCATCGGGCGGTCTCAGCCAGCACATCCTCATGAGAGAGGATCTGCCCCTCGCGTACGTCGTCCTCAGCCGCTTCGAGCTTCTCGAGGATGATCTCCTCGATCTCCGGTGGTGTGTCGGACGACTGCGGCTTCATGGCCCCTCCAGCATACAACCTCCGAAGCGGGGAACCGGATCGAAGTGTTCGACGCCAGGACCGGGAAGAAGCTCCTCACCCCAGAGGAAGTGGATCGAGCTTACCGGGAGGAAGAGGCGGCTCGGAAGCGGCCGAAGCGGAACTGGAACGGCTGCGCGCCGAGATCGCTCGTCTCCAGAAAGAGCGCTAAACAGCCCTCCCGCCTCCGTTCACAATGTACCGGAGACTTACCACATTGTTGGAGCTCTCCCGGACACAATGTGTCCAGCGCTGGGAACATTGTTACCAGAGCGAAACACAATGTTGCAGAGAGTGAAGTGGGTCAAAACGGCGAGTGTGCGATCGGGCCGGGAGCCGTCAGAGACCCCCGGCCCGCTTCAGCTCGTTCTCAGCCGATGCCCGGTTCCGGCTCTGTCCTCACCAGCCAAAGCACGAATACCAGCCATTCTGGTACGTCGCCTCGCAGGAGTCGCACGAGTACGTGATGCCGTCGCAGGTTATCGAGGTCGAGGTGCAGGAGGTGACCTGACTGTATTCGCACTGGCCCAGATACCAGGCGTGGGAGTAGGGAGGGCTGGGGCATCTCAGGGTGTTGGGACAGGGATCCGGGGGCGGCGGGGTGGTGGGGCAATCCATCTGGGGAGCTGAGAGGCTGTGAAAAATTCTCGGCACCGAGTTCTTCCTCAGGGTGTCGTCTTGTGGCAAGCTTTCCGTATGGACGATACCCTATTCCCCTTAT
>JBKKAU010000436.1:0-2489 GCA_046714475.1 Thermoanaerobaculia bacterium | reverse complement strand
CGGTCAAGGAACCAGAGCCGCTCCTGGGAGAAGGAGAGGGGGGGGGAGGCCGGGTCCTGGCGGCGCGGGATGGACTGCGCCTCCGCGGTCTCCAGCCCCTCCTCCCGCCGCAGCTCGCGCAGCAGCTCCAGCCGGTCGCGGGAGGCTTTGAAGAAGCGCCCGGTCTTCGCCGCTACGCTCATGCCGGCCCGGCGCCGCGCACGCGGCCGGCGACCTCCTCCTCGGACAGCTCGCTCACTTCGAGGAGCAGCTCGGCCGTCCTCTCCACCCGCTGCCGCGTGGCGGCATCGGCGGTGGTCAGCGCCTCAGCCAGACCGGCCACGGTGGGCCGCTCGAACAGCTCGCGTAACGGCACCTCGACCTCGAAGCTCTCCCGTACCCAGGAGATCACCTGGGTGGCGAGGAGGGAGTGCCCGCCGAGGTCGAAGAAGCCGTCGTCGACCCCCACGCGGTCGACTCCGAGAGCCTCCTCCCAGACTCCGACGAGGACCCGCTCCAGCGGCGTGCGCGGCGCGACGTAGGGGCGCGCCAGCCCGGGCCGGCCCCCCTCCGGCGCCGGCAAAGCCCGCCGATCCAGCTTGCCGTTCGGGGTGAGCGGCAGGGCCGGCAGAAAGACGAAGCGGCCGGGGACCATGTGCTCCGGCAGGCGGGAGCGCAGGGCGGCGAGGAGGTCGCCCGTGGAAAGGCTGCCCACCACGTAGGCCACCAGCCCCGGCCCGCCGGGCAGGTCGTCCCGCAGGATCACCGCGGCCTCCCGCACTCCGGGCACCGCCGCCAGCGCGGCCTCGATCTCCGCCGGCTCGATGCGGAAGCCCCGCAGCTTCACCTGCTGGTCCATGCGGCCCAGGTACTCGAACTCGCCCCCCGGGAGCCGGCGCGCCAGGTCGCCGCTGCGATAAAGGCGCGCGCCTAGCGCGCCGTCCCGATCAGACTGGCGCGCGCCTGGCGGGCCAAAAGGATCGGGCACGAAACGCTCGGCGGTCAGGTCCGGCCGGCCCAGGTAGCCGCGGGCGACGCCGGCTCCGCCCACGCACAGCTCTCCCGGCACGCCGACCGGCACCGGCTCGCCGCGCCGGTCGAGGACGTGGACGGAGAGGTCCGGGATCGGCATCCCGATCGGGCTGCGCCAGGGGGCCTCCAGATCCTCGCCGGAGAGCGGCCGGTATGTGACGTGGACCGTGGTCTCGGTGATGCCGTACATGTTGACCAGACGCGGCCCATCGAGCCAGCCAGCGGCGGTCCCGACGTCCAGGGCCTCGCCGCCGAAGATCACCCAGCGGAGGGACGGCGGCGCCGGCAGCCGCGAGAGCGGCCGGAAGGCGGACGGGGTCTGGTTGAGGACGGTCACGCCTTTCGTGCCGAGGAGACTCCAGAGGTCCTCGGGGGAGCGGGTCGTCTCCGTGGGCACGACCACCAGCCGGCCGCCCCAGGCGAGCGCGCCCCACACCTCCCAGACCGAGAAGTCGAAGGCCGCCGAGTGGAAGAGGGTCCAGACGTCGTCAGGTCCGAACCCGAACCAGGGCTGGGTGGCCGCGAGCAGCCGCGAGACGTGGGCGTGGGGCACCAGGGTCCCCTTGGGCCGGCCGGTGGACCCCGAGGTATAGATGACATAGGCGAGGTTGTCCGGCATGACGGGCACGTCCAGAGGCTCGGCGCTCTCTTCTTGCGAAGCGGCCAGCAGCTCCTCATCGACCAGGATCGAGGCGCCAGCATCATCTAATAGAAGCCGCTGGCGCTCGGCCGGCCAGGCTGGGTCAATCGGCACGTAGGCGCCGCCGGCTTTGAGGATGCCCAGCATGCCGGCGATCAGCCCTGCCGTGCGCTCGTGCCGGAGGGCCACCCGCGTCTCCGGTTTTACCCCGAGGCCGCGGAGGCGGCGGGCCAGCCGGTTCGCCTGCCGGTCGAGCTCGGCATAGGTCATCGGTCCGACGGCGACCGCGTTGGGCTGCTCGGCCGCCTGGGCTTCGAACAGACGATGCAGGCAGGCGGTAGGGAATGCCGTCCGCGCGGCGCTCCGCTCCGCGATCTCGCGGGCCTCGGCCTCGGTCAGGATCGGCAGCGCGGCGAACGGCAGCTCCGGGTTTGCGGCGGCGGCCTCCAGCAGCACCCGCAGGTGGCCGGCCAGGCGCTCGGCGGTCGTCCGGTCGAACAGGTCCGCGGCATACTCCAGCGAGCCCAGGATCGCCGGCGCCTCCCCCGGGCCTTCGCTCAGCTCCAGCACCAGGTCGAACTTGGCCGTGCCGGGGTCCATCTCCAGCGGGCGGAACGACAAACCCGGCAGCTCCAGGGCCGGCGTCGGGACGTTGTGCAGGGCGAGCATCACCTGGAACAGCGGCGCGTAGGCGAGGCTGCGCTCCGGCCGCAGCTCCCGGACCAGCCGCTCGAACGGCAGGTCTTGATGGGAGAACGCGCCCAGGCACGCCTCGCGTGACCGCTCCACGAGCTCGCCGAAGCCGGGGTCCCCCCGGAGATCACCGAGGTCGCCGCGC